>DASZXN010000478.1:0-4955 GCA_035545875.1 Phototrophicaceae bacterium | reverse complement strand
AGGATGTGCGCGTCGAGCGTCGTGTCGCGGTGGCCTTCGTAGTAATAGGCGAGCTTCGGCCAGGCTTCGATGAAATCGCTGAAGGCTTCGCCTTCCAGCCAGCGCGCATCGTCCGTATTGACTTTGCGTGCCAGCGAAAGGATATTGTCTTCAATCTGGCGGCGCTGGATTCCTGAGGTAGACATACACTAAACTCCGTTAAAGCGGTCTGACTGTGTTAAACGCAGCTTAAGCCGCGTCACAAATGTGCATTATATCACGAGTGCGACCGCCGACAATGAATTAAACGGTTTTCTAACGACATAGAGCGACGTGGCTAGTTTTTTCTAAAGCTCTACGCGAATGATCCGATCCAGACCCGCGTAATCGAGAATCAACTCGGCGCGCTGCGGTGATAGCTTCTCCTGAACGAGCGCCAGCGCCGCCGATCCCTGCCCTGCGCCGATTTCCAGCAGGATCAGCGTGCCGGGATGAGCGACCTGCGGAATTTGATCCAGCAGTCGGCGGATCAGGGCAAGGCCATCTGCGCCGCCGTCGAGGGCAAGCGTTGGTTCGTAGCGGCTGACCGCCAACTGCGGCACTTCGTCGCTGGCGATGTAGGGCAGGTTCGCCAGGATCACGTCGAGCTTGATGCCGCGCTCGATCAGCGGCATGAGCAAATCGCCCCGATAAAATGTCACGCCGACGTTGTAGCGCTGCGCGTTGGCGCTGGCGACTTCGAGCGCTTTGGGGCTGATGTCGATGGCGTAAACGTGGCTCTGCGGTCGATGGGCAGCGAAGGTCACGGCGAGCGCGCCGCTGCCCGTGCCCACATCGGCGACGTTCGAGGGGAAACGCGGCGTCCACGCGAGGGCTTGTTCGAGCAGCAGCTCCGTTTCCGGTCGCGGGATGAGCACATCGGGCGTGACCATGAAGTCACGGTCGTAAAAGGCACGCCGACCGAGGATATAGGCGACGGGTTCGCCTGCGGCGCAGCGCGCCACCCATTGAGCGAAACGCTCGGCCTGTTCTCCCGTGAGTTCCGTTTCCGGGTGCGCGATCAGATAGGCGCGGTCGACGCCGAGCACTTCACCGAGCAGCACGTGCGCATCGAGCGAATCGATCTGCTGGCGCGCGGCGCGCAGCGCGTCACGGATAGCTGGCTGATCGGTCACGCCACCGCTTCGCCGCCGGAGAGCTTGTCGCCCTGATCGCGCGCGATCAGTTCGTCGATGAACGGGTCAAGGTCGCCATCCATGACGGCGGGCAGGTTGTAGATCGTCATGTCGATACGGTGATCGGTGACGCGGTTCTGCGGATAGTTGTAGGTGCGGATTTTCTCGGCGCGTTCGCCTGTGCCGACCTGCGAGCGGCGCTCATTCTCCTGCGCGCTGCGCTGCTTCTCGGCCTCCATCTCGTAGAGGCGGGCGATCAAAATCTGCTTGGCGCGCTCGCGGTTCTGCAACTGACTGCGCTCATCCTGCACGGCGACGACGATCCCGGTGGGAATGTGGGTCATACGTACAGCCGAGTCGGTGGTGTTGACCGACTGGCCGCCCGCGCCGCCGCTGCGATAGACATCGACGCGCACGTCGTTCATGTTCAACTGCACATCGACCTCATCCATCTCGGCGAGCACGGCAACGGTCACGGTGCTGGTATGGACGCGACCCTGACTTTCCGTCTCTGGCACGCGCTGGACGCGATGCACGCCGCTCTCGTACTTGAGGCGGCTGAACGCACCCTGACCGCGAATTTCCAGCTTGATTTCCTTGAAGCCGCCGATGCCCGTTTCGCTCTGGTCGATGATTTCCAGCTTCCAGCGGCGGGCTTCAGCGTAATAGCGGTACATACGCAGCAGATCGGCGACAAACAAGCCTGCCTCGTCGCCGCCCGCTCCGGCGCGAATTTCCATGATCACGTTCTTCTCGTCGCGCGGGTCTTTGGGCAGCAGCATGACCTTAAGGCGTTCCTGCAAGTCCGTGAGGCTGGTTTCGAGCCGCGTGACTTCTTCCTGCGCCATCGTGCGCAGATCAGGATCGGTTTCGTCGGCAAGCATGACGCGCGCGCCGTCGAGTTCTTCCGCGTCACGGCGATACTGCTGATACGTCTCGACGATTTCGGTCAGGCCGGAACGCTCTTTGCTGTATTCGGCGATCTTCTCATAGTCGCTGAGAACGTCGGGATCGCTCAGGAGGCGATCCAGTTCGGTATAACGGGCTTCAATACCCGCGAGTTTGTCGAACATAGGAAGTACCTTACGTCAAGTAATGAGTAACGAGTAATGAGTGATGAGTAAAAGACCACTACGGTTCATTATACGCGGATGTCGCGGTAGAGTGTAGGGCACACGGGTTTACAGCACACTAGAGCCACAAACACAGATTTTGTTTTTCGTAGGGACGCGATTTATCGCGTCCGCTGCTCCATACCTCCCGCGAAGTTCCTCAACGGACGAGACAAGTCTCGCCCCTACGGGCGATCTAGCCGGTGCGATTACGCTAGTGCTTCACGACCGCTACGCCGAGCGAGATCAGCACGGCAACGACAATCGCCCAGAGCAGCCCGCCGAGCGACATCAGCACGAACAGGCGGCGCGGCGGCGCGTTGAGCGACAGGCCGATAATCGCGCCGATCTGCGCGCCTGCCGTGATCGGCGCAAGCAGCGCCAACCCGATCAGTCCGTAGCGGTTCCAGACGCGGCGGATGGTGCTGTCCGGGTTGCTGGAGGCTTGGCCGCCGAAGTGCTTGAGGATGCGTTCACGCAAGGGTTGGCCGATGATCAGCACCACGCCGACGCCGCAGGCATAGCTGATCGCCGCCGTGATGACGACAATCACCGGGCTGAGGCCAAGCGCAATTCCCGCCGGGATCGACGCCCACAAGGAGAGAAACGCGACTCCAAACGTGCTGATCACTCCGGCTAGATTCACGCGCCCCCCAGAAATATACGTCTTGAGGAAATGTTTACGCTTTGACAGTGACAAATTATGAATAATGACAATTAGCAAACAATTTTTTTAGGAGGCTGAACGATGATTACGCAAACTGATATTATGGGACGGCTGCGGCTGCTGCGGTATGGGCTGGCTGTGCTCGTCGTCGTGACATTCCTGGTCGCGCTGCTCACGCCCTATGCTGCGGTCAAGCCCGTCTACGATGCGGCAGTCAAAGCCGGAGCGACCGGACTGACTGCGCCGAGCATCACCGACTCACTCGGCACGGCAATTCTGGTCACCGTCATCGTCGCCGTGATCGCGGTGGTCGTCTATTTCGTCTACCAGAATATCTTGCAGCGCACGATGCAGAAGCCTGCCGCGTAAGCGCAATTTCCATGTCGGGGCGCACAGCCATGCGCCCCGACAAGAATCGACCCCTTAATTATTCCATTCACCGCCAAGCCAACGATTTTTGCCACGTCGTCCGCGCGGATCGTTGTCGAGCGGGTGCGTATGCCCGCCCTGTGTCAAGGCGCGCTTGGCCTTCTGCACGTCGCTCTCATGCTTGAGCAGCACCGTCAGCGTATTTTCGAGCGTGTCCTTATCCAGACTATCGGCGTTGAGCATGACGAGCGCGCGCGCCCAGTCAATCGTCTCCGAGACGCTCGGATTCTTCTTCAAATCCATCTGGCGTAAGCCCTGCACGACCTCGACGGCCTGCTGCGCCAGCTTCGCGCTCAACTGGGGCACGCGCAGGCGGACGATGTTCATCTCGGTTTCGACGTTCGGGTAATCGATGAACAGGTAGAGGCAGCGGCGCTTGAGCGCCTCCGAGAGTTCGCGGGTATTATTGCTCGTCAGCAGCACCAGCGGCTGATGCTTGGCCTGGATCGTGCCGATTTCGGGGACGGACACCTGAAAATCGCTGAGGACTTCGAGCAGGAAGGCTTCAAACTCGGCGTCGGCGCGGTCGATCTCGTCGATCAGCAGGACGACGGGTTCGGGCGAGGTGATCGCTTGCAGCAAAGGCCGCGCCAGCAGGAAGCGATCCGAGAAAAACACGTCTTCCTCGTTAGCGAGCCGGTCGGCGGCGGCGCTGAGGGTCTCGGCGTCGGCCAGCAGTTGGCTCAGTTTGTCGCGCAGCAGTTGGGTATAGAGCATCTGCTTGGCGTATTCCCACTCGTAGAGCGCCTTGCTCTCGTCCAGACCCTCGTAACACTGCAAACGGATCAGCGGGCGTTTGCTGATCTTCGCCCAGGCTTTCGCCAGTTCAGTCTTGCCGACTCCGGCGGGGCCTTCCGAAAGGAGAGGCTTGCCCAGACGCTCCGCCAGGAACAGTACGGTCGAAATTTCGTCGGTGGCGATGTATTGCTGCTCACGCAAGGCCGATTTGACCTGGCTCATGTCATTTTGCATGGTTTTGTCTGTCCTATCGACTCATTTGGGAAGTCATCCGAGCGATCCCAATAAAACGGTATCCCGAACAGGCGATGTGCGAACCTTCGGTTCACCTATCGCCCATCTATTCTATTGTAACCATGATCGGAATTTCTGACCCACCTTTTTGGTCAGGTTGGTTCGCCTGCGGGGAACGAGCTATTCAATCTGCTCGTCAGTTTTGCCGAAGCGCCGCTTGCGCTGCGCGTAGGAGGCGAGCGCTTTCTTGAGTTCGGCCTCGTCGAAATCCGGCCAGTAGGCGGGGGTAGCATAGTATTCGGCGTAAGCGCCCTGCCAGATCAGGAAGTTGCTCACGCGTAATTCGCCGCTGGTGCGAATGATCAGGTCGGGATCAGGCAGGCCACCCGTGTACAGGTAGCGGCTGATCAGGTCTTCGGTCACCTGTTCGGCGGGGATGCCGTCGTTGATGATATGGCGCACGGCATGGACGATCTCGTCGCGCCCGCCGTAGTTGAAGGCGATGTTGAGGATCAGGCGGGTGTTGTTCCTGGTTAGCTCCATCGCCTTATGGATTTTCTTTTGCAGCGCCGAGCTGATGCCGTCCAGTTCACCGATGTGGCGAAGCTGGACGCCGCTGCG
>DASZXN010000477.1:0-1529 GCA_035545875.1 Phototrophicaceae bacterium | reverse complement strand
TCGCTGATGGCGGTTGGCCTGCCGCTGGTGATCGTTCAGCCGGGTGTGGTCTACGGCCCCGGCGATCCGAGCGCGATTGGCGATACGCTGCGCCTGTATCTGCAAGGCAAGCTGCCGCTGGTTCCCCAGCAAACCGCCTTCGCCTGGGGCTACGTCGATGACATTGTGCAGGGGCATTTACTGGCGCTCGATCAAGGCAAGGTCGGCGAGGATTACATCATCGCCGGGCCGATTTACACGCTGATCGACGCGCTCAAGATCGCACAGGAAATCACTGGCATCCCTGCGCCAAAAATGACGGTTTCCCCCAGCATGATGAAGGCAATGGCCGCGCTGACCGGGCTGATCGAGCCGCTTGTTCATCTGCCCGATGCTTATACGAGCGAAGGGCTGCGCGTCAGCGCGGGCGTGACCTATATCGGCTCGAATGCCAAAGCGCGGCGGGAATTAGGCTATAGTCCTCGTCGGCTGGAGGATGGATTTAAAATGACATTGCCTTACGAGATGGAAAAGTTGGGGATCAAGGCGAATTGATAGCGCAATAGAGCGATGTAAGGCGTTCATCCGACTTGGTCGGTCTGCGCCGCCGGAGGTTTCGAACCTCCGGCGGTGCAAGCGCCAACGTGAGTGCTACGCTTTCGGCTTGAGCGCGACCTTGTTCGTCTCGACCGTGCGGCGCGCTGCCGCTTCCTCGCGCTTGTTCTGGTTGAGCCGCTCGGCGAGAAAATAGCTGCCAATCACGAAGGCCGCCGCCGCAAACTGCGCGACAAAGCCCTGCCACGTTGCGAACGTCCCGAACCACGTGCCCAGCCAGATGGGGAGGTTCAAGCTCCCGACGGGCGTAATCGGCAGCCAGCCGACCAGTTGCGCCTCGTGAATGGTGTTGCCGACCATCGTCACCAGCACCACGCCGATCAGGATGCCCGTGAACACCAGCATTCGCTTGTAGGGCAGGCGCATTTGCAGCTTGAAGGTCAGGAAGCCGACAATCGCCACGCCGACCAAACCGAGCGCTACGCCTTCCAGCACGATGCTCGACCCGGCATCCAGAATCAGCGATTGCAGGAACAGTACGGTTTCAAAGACTTCCCGGGAGACGCTGGTGAAGCCGAGGATGATCAGGCCGACCGAAGGGCCAACCACCGCCGCGCCGCCGAGAATTTTGCTCTTCTGGCTGTGGAAGTTCGCCATCCAGCCGACCCAGTAGGTTTTGTGGAAGAACCAGTTGGTGATCAACAGCAGGACGGCAATCGCGATGATCGAGACGACCACGCCGAGCCGATCTCCCAGATTGCCGAGCGCTGAAATGATACTCGTGAACACGAACCAGGTGATCACCGCCGCGCCCATCGCAATCACCCCGCCGAGCGCCAGCGAGCGTCGATACTGCGCCGCTTCCGCCGCGCGCATCCCCGCCATCAGCGACGACAGGATCAGCACGGCTTCGAGACCTTCGCGGAAGACGATCACCGCCGAGTTGCCGATCACCGCGCCCGGAGCGCTTTTAGCCACGTCGAGCGTCTGCTGGC
>DASZXN010000476.1:0-3938 GCA_035545875.1 Phototrophicaceae bacterium | reverse complement strand
TATCGCCTTTCATGACCCGAACATAAATTTGATGCGTTCGCCCTGTTGAGTAAAGAATGAAATCATGCAAAAACCATTTGCGGAGATTATACTCACTCGGAAAGGAGACAAACTATGCCCACGCTGATCACGGGTTTCGAGCCGTTTGGCGACCTGCAAGTCAATCCATCGCAGTTGATTGTCGAGCATTTTCAAGCGCAGCAGCGCCCTGATCGGGTCGCGCTGGTGCTGCCGACGGCGTATCAGGCGGCAGGCGAACGCATCGAAGCGGCGATTCAGCGCTATCAGCCCGACGCGATCCTCGCACTCGGAGTCGCCCAGAGCCGCAAGACGATCTCGCTCGAACGGATCGCCGTCAACGTCGATCAGGCAGCGCTGGCGGACAACGCGGGCGTGCTCGCCTCCGGCGAATTGATCGCCGAGGATGGCCCCATCGCTTACTGGTCAACCCTGCCGATCCAGCCGATGCTGGCAGCGCTGCAAGCGAAAGACATCCCGGCGAGCATCTCCAATCACGCTGGGACGTTCGTCTGCAACCACACTTTTTACAGCGCCCGCCGCGCCGTCGAACGCCTGAATCTGGCGATCCCGTGCGGCTTTATTCACGTGCCCGATTTGCTCAAAAGCGAGGGCGAAGTCACGACCGGACTGCCGCTCGAAGTCATGATCGAAGCGGTCGAAATCTGCCTCGACGTGGTGCGCCAGACTTTACAGGCAGCCGAATCCGTTTGAGCCTTACGATTCGGTGAACTCGGCGTCGATGGCATCGCACCAGGTATGAATGATGGCGAGATGCTCCTCCTGAATCGAGCGCGTCGTTGCTGACGGGATCGCCACGAGATAATCGACTGGGCTACTCAGCACGCCGCCCTGCACGCCGTTTTGCCCGGTCAGCGCAATCGTGATCGCGCCGCGTTCGCGCGCCGCCTCAAAGCCGCGCAGCACGTTGGCGGAGCGCCCGCTCGTGGTCAGGCCGACGGCCACGTCGCCGGGCTGCGCCAGCGCGCGAATCTGGCGGGCAAAGACCTCGGCATAGCTGTAGTCGTTGCCGATGCAGGTGACCACGCTGCTGTCCGCCGAGAGCGTGATTGCAGGCAGCGGATCGCGCTCGGCTTTGTAGCGCCCGACCAGCTCGCCGACGAAATGCTGCGCTTCCGCCGCGCTGCCGCCGTTGCCAAACACCAGCAGCTTATGCCCTGCCTTGAGCGCCTGAATGATCGCCTCGGCGCTTTCAGCAATCGTCGGCAGCAGCGTCTCGATCACGCGCTGGCGGACAGCGAACCCTTCGCGTAATCCGCTCACTTGACCGCTCGCCGCTTCTCTGCCGCCACGCCGCGCGTCAATCGCCGCGATCAACGCCGCCGTATCGCCGAGACTATCGCCGAGCGCGGACGGCACGATCTGGCAGGCCGCCGCCGAGATCGGCAGGCCGTATTCGGCCAGCATTCGCCGCGCCGGATCGAGCAGCAGGTCGCCAAAAACGGTGCCGAGCGTCCCGACGATGATCCGCTGCGGGTTGAGCGTGTTGACGAGGATCGCGCAGCCCTGGCCGAGCCATTCGCCCATCTCGTGGACGAGCGCGACCGCTTCCGTTTCGCCCGCCAGCGCCGCGCCGATCAGATCGCGGGTGGTGATGCTCTCCGGCCAGCGACCGGGATAGCGCAGGTGCGCCAGCTTGATCAGCCCCGCGCCGCTGCATACGCCTTCCCACGTCCCCGCTTTGCCGTAGGCGACCGGGCCGTCGTCGGTGATGTGGATGAAACCGACCTCGCCCGCCGTGTCGGTCGTGCCGCGATAAATCTGCCCATTGAGGATGATGCCCGCGCCGAGACCTGTCCCCATTGTCAGGAAAAGCACGTTTTGCTGGCCGATTCCAGCACCGAAAAGAAATTCCGCCAGCGCGCCCGCGTTACCGTCATGCTCGACGTAGACGGGCAGACCGAGCCGCTCGGCCAGCCGATCCTTGAGCGGAATGTTGTCCCAACCGGGCAGATTGGGCGGCGATTTGATAATCCCGCGCTCGATGTCGAGCGGCCCGCCAATCGAGACGCTGATCGCGCGCACGCTGCGCCTATCACGCTCGGCCTGATCGCGGAGCTGTTCAGCCGCGAGCGCCATCGCCGCGAAGGTTTGCTCGAACGGCTTGCCCGCGTGATCAGGAATCGCGCTGCGTTGGTAAATTTTCGCCTGATAGTCACCTTCGACGACGGCGATTTTGCTGCCGCCCACATCGAAGCCAATGATCGTTTCGGTTGTCACACTGCCCTCACCTGTTCACGAAGCATCGACAAACTGCACCTTAAACATCCAGGGCCACAGCTTGCCCGTGATGAAGAACGTGTCGTCCGAGGCGTTATAGGCGATGCCGTTGAGTACCGCTTCCGGCGAAGTCAGGCTCTTGCGCTGATCCGCCGTCAGCAGCCCCGACGCATCGATCAGCCCGGTCACGGTTCCGGTCGCCTTGTCGATGCGCAGAATTTCGTCGGTGTGCCAGACGTTGGCGTAAAGCGTGTCGCCAACGCACTCCAGTTCGTTGATCTGATCGACGGGCAGCCCCTGATAGCGCACCGTCACGGCAGAAATACTCGTCAGCGTATCCGAGGTGCGCTCGGTGATCTCGTCGCTGCCGTCGCTGGTATACAGATGTGAGCCGTCGTAGCACATGCCCCAGCCTTCGTCGTTGTACTGGAACGTCCCCGTGACTTTCAGCGTCGCGCGGTCATAGATGAAGCCGCCGCCCTCGCGCCACGTCAGTTGGAAAATGTGATCGCCCACCAGCGCGATCCCTTCGGCGAAATCCTCAGCGGGCAGGCTCGTGCTTGCCAGTACCTTGCCTGTCGTCGGATCGACTTCGCGCATGGTCGATTGCCCATATTGTCCACTGCTCTCGTAGAAATGATCGTCGGCGAGGAAAAGCCCCTCGGTGAACGCGGTCGGATCATGCGGATAGGTCGCCAGCACTTTCGGCACGAGCAGTTCAACCGGCTGCACCGCCGCCTGCGAAACATTCACGCCAACCCATAGACTAACCAGCACCAGTAACGGTAAGCATTTTCGACTGAGGCGCACCATGCCCTCCTAAATGTCCACAAATGACGCCGCGCATAGACTAGCACGAAATCGCCGCACCATCCACCCGCCGGAATCAAAAAGTCGGCCATCTCTGACCGACTTTTGAGCCGCTTCACGTTAACGCTTGAGGCGTTCGATGTAGTGCTTGCGGAACTTGGCGACCTTCGGCGCGATCACTACGCGGCAATAACCCGCGTCAGGGTGATGGCGGAAATATTCCTGATGATAGGCTTCCGCCGGGTAGAACGCATTCAGCGCCGTCACTTCGGTGACAATCGGGCTGCTCCACAGATGTGATGCCTCCAGTTCCTTGATCGTCTGCTCGGCAGTCGCCTTCTGCTCCGGCGAGTTGTAGAAGATCGCCGAGCGATACTGCGTGCCGATGTCCGCGCCCTGCCGATTCAACGTGGTCGGGTCGTGGATGGTGAAGAACACGTCGAGCAGATCGCGGAACGAGACCACGCTCGGATCGAAGGTGATCTGCACGACTTCGGCGTGCCCGGTCGTGCCCGTGCAAACCTGCTCATACGAAGGGCTGCGCGTCTGCCCGCCCGCGTAGCCGGACACCACGTCCTCAACGCCCTTCAAATCGTCGAAAACCGCTTCCAAGCACCAGAAACAACCGCCCGCGAGGGTTGCGACTTCGCTCATTTTGGAGACTCCCTACGTCGTTACTACTCGACTCATACAATCTATAGACGCAGGATACCCTCGATTCATTACATTTTTCTCACGGATTAGCCCAGGCCAATCGCAATCACGCCCGCCGCGATCACCGCCGCGCCGACCACCCGCCGCTTCGTATCACCTTCCGAGAGCAGGCGCGCGCCCAGCAGCGTACCGATCAGCACGCTGCTCTCACGCAT
>DASZXN010000475.1:0-1567 GCA_035545875.1 Phototrophicaceae bacterium | reverse complement strand
CCATCTTTTTAGGCGTGGTGACCATGATCGCCGTGCCATCCTGCGCCTGGTTGGGCAGATGCAGCGCGACTTTGACATCGGTGTTCTGATCGACCATATTCTGCAAAATGACGATCACTTCGATGGGCTGGTTCAGGTAAGCGCGGCGGGGGAAAAGACCGACCGCCACTTGAAGCGCGTCTTCGAAAGAAACGCGCAGATGCCCGGCAATCACGCCGAGCACGTCCGGGTAGAAGGGTTCGAACTGAAGCTGCTTATCCATCATCATTTACCCACGTAAAAGCCGTAGCGCTGTCCGGCGCGCGCGAGGATGGTTTCGGTCATACGATAAATGGCCTGATCGCTGGGGCTGAGACTGCCGGCGCGCACTTCGAGCGCCGCGCCAATCTCGCGGAGGAGATCCGCCGGGTTTTCTTTGGCGAGGACAAGCTGCTCATTGACGAGCACGCCGCCCATGATCAGGGGCAGGTAGACGCGATTGAAATCGAGGCCGGACTGACTGCGCAGGGCGTCGATCAACTGATCACGATAGAGCGCTTTTTCCGCGTCACTGCCGAGGTCTTCGCCGGTCGCATCTCCGACGAGATCGAAGCCGAGATCGACGGCATCGCGGAGGAGGTCTTCGTAAAGGTAGCGGGTGACGAGCGGCAACGGCAGAGTGAGAGCGCGTTCGTCACGCTCGACCAGCGTCAGGAAGGTCTGAAACCAATGCGGCAGGACAGGCGGCGCGTCGAAGCTAAGCGGGTCACGCATGAGCAGGCTTTCCACGTCGAAGTTACGCGCGGCGACATTGCCGTGCGCGTTGAAGCGCGGCGTGGCGTATTCGAGCACGAGCGTCAGCAGTTTGGCGATGACGGCGGCTTCAGGCAGGCTGAGCTTATAGCCCGCATCAAGAAAACGGCTGGCGGTGGCTTCGACGAGCGGCTGATAGAGGGTGGCGCGGCGCAGACGCGGCAGGGTGTTGACCTGAATCAGCGGGCCGTAATGATGGAGCAGCAGGCGAGGATCGCCCAGATCGCTCAATTTGCAGAGGCTGACCCAGCCGGGCGTAAAGTCGGTGATGACACCGACCGAACCGGACATGACCGTGACGGGCGTTTCGACCAGATTGCGGCGTTTAGCGGTGTGAAAGGTGAGCGACTTCAGGGAGTCGAGCGCGGCTTTCGTGTCGCTGCCGAGACGTTCCAGATCGAACGCGCCGCCGCCTTCGTTGGCACGGACGCGCTGCGCCTTCTCCAGCGATTTGACATCCACTTCGACGCCGATCTTATAGCCAGCACTGACGGCAGTATCCGCCAGGGTGGTCACAGGCAGAACGACGTAGCCGACTTCCGCCGCGTTAACGGTGACGACGAGGCGCTGCGTCTTGGTCAGGAAGCGCCCGGCCTGACGGTGGGCATCGAGATCCGGCAGGTGGAGCGTCATAGTCACGTCGATTGCGCCGCTGGAGGCATTCTGGACAAGCAGGAGGACTTCGAAGGGACGACCAGCGTGAACGATGCGGGGACGCACTGTCAGCGCCACCTGAGCGGCGTTGAAGCTAGCGCGCTGACCTCCGGTGAGAAAG
>DASZXN010000474.1:0-5001 GCA_035545875.1 Phototrophicaceae bacterium | reverse complement strand
AATTCAACCTCAACCGCTGGTATACGAATTTGTTTTTCCTTAAAGAGAATATCTTTAGCGGCTAAATGAAGTGCTGTCTCAACCGCATGTTCACATGTTTCAGCTTTATAGTGAGCAAAATGATGCGTGACTTTAGCGCCTTTTCGAGCTACGAGAGGTTGCCCGCACGCAGGACAAAAACAGTTGCAAGCTAATCCACTCTCAACCTCAGATACGTGAAAAAGCTGCCCGTCACGTAACCCAAAAGGAAGTTTTAGCTCTATCATTTACACGTACTTTTCTGCCTTTTACCCTACGTGAAAATATCTAGATCAAATAGGGCAGACGCTTAGGTCTGCCCTATAAATGTTTATATACTTTGGGCTACTGCTGCTCGCCCGCGAAGAAGTCCATCACGCGGTCGAAGAAGCCCTTGCCGTTGCGCTGCGGCGCGACCTCGCTGCCCATCGTCGCGGCCAGCTTCTCGAACAACACACGCTGCTCGTCGGTCAGCTTGGTCGGCACTTCGACCTGTATGTAGACCAGTTGATCGCCGCGCCCGGAGTTCGTGCCATCGCTGCGCAGACGCGGAATCCCCTTGCCGCGCAATCGGAACACTTTGCCCGTCTGTGTGCCGCCGGGAATGACCAGTTCGACATCGCCATCGACGGTCGGCACGTCAAGCTTATCGCCCAGCGCCGCCTGCGCCACGTTGATGTTGATGTCGAGGATGATGTCGTTGTCTTTGCGCTTGAAGAACTCGTGCTCGGTGACGTGGACGACGACATACAGGTTGCCCTGCGGCGCGGCGTGTTCGCCCACGTCGCCCTCGCTGCGAATCTGAATCTGCAAGCCTTCGCGCACGCCCGCCGGAATGGTCACGCTCAGGACGGCCTTCTTGCGCAGGCGTCCCCCCCCGCGACAGGTCGGGCAGGGTGTGGCAATCGTTTCGCCGGAGCCGCCGCAGCGCGGGCAGGTCTGCACCTGTACCATTGGGCCGAGGAAGGTCTGCTGCACCTGGCGAATCTCGCCCGTGCCGTTACACTGCGTGCAGCGCACCGGCGACGTGCCGGGAGCCGCGCCGCTGCCCGCGCAGGTTTCGCAGGTCTCCAGCCGCTCGAACTCGACTTCTTTTTCCGCGCCGAACACCGATTCCTCGAACGAGATCGTCACGTCAACCCGGCGATCTGACCCCGCGCGCGGGCCGCGCCGCTGTCGTGTCCGAGTCGATCCACCGAAGCTGCTGAAGAATTCCTCGAAGATTTCCTCAAAGCCGTTGAAGCCCGCCGCGCCTGCTCCGGCAGCGCCCTGCACGCCCGCCGCGCCAAAGCGATCATAGCGGGCACGCTTGTCGTCATCGGAGAGGACTTCGTAAGCCTCGTTGATCTCTTTGAACTTGGCTTCCGCGTCGTCGTGTTTGCTCACGTCCGGGTGGTATTCGCGTGCCAGCTTGCGAAACGCCGATTTGATTTCTGTCTTGTCCGCAGTCCGCGAAACGCCCAAAACCTCGTAGTAGTCTCTTGCCATTGTCTACCCAGAGTGCTGATCTACTTCCAGTGTACCTGAATTTACGCCAGATCACACACGTTTGTTGCGGATAATTACAGGTAGGGGCACATGATTTATGCGCCTCCCAGATCGCCTAGTTACACGTAGGGGCACAGCGCGCTGTGCCCCTACCTTTGATTATTCACATTGATGATCTGACGAATTACGTCTCGGTGAACTCAGCGTCCACCACATCTTCGCCTTCCGGCCCATTCGAGCCGCCGTTCGCCCCACCCTCACCGCCAGCAGTCGGGCCGGGCTGTTCGTAGAGCTTGCCGCCGAGCGTCTGGACGTGCTGGTTAAGCGCATCGACCGCCGCGTTGATCTTGGCGCTGTCCTGGCTCTCTTCGGCCTTGCGCACCGCGTCGATCCGCTCCTGCGTCGTTTTCTTGGCGTCCGCCGGGAGTTTTTCGCTGAAGTCGCGCAGGAATTTCTCGGCGGTCAAGACGGCGCTCTCGGCCTTGTTCTTGATTTCCGCTTCTTCGCGCCGCTTCACGTCCTCCGCTGCATGACGTTCCGCTTCCTGCACCATCTGCTCAACCTCAGATTTGCTGAGGCCGCTGCTGGCCGTGATCGTGATCTTCTGTTCGCGTCCGGTCGCCTTATCACGAGCGCTCACGTTAAGGATGCCGTTCGCGTCAATGTCGAACGTGACTTCGACCTGCGGCACGCCGCGCGGCGCGGGCGGAATCCCGTCGAGGATGAACTTGCCGAGCGACTTGTTGTCGCCCGCCATCGGGCGCTCGCCCTGAACGACGTGAATTTCAACCTGCGTCTGGTTGTCCGATGCCGTCGAGTAGACCTGCGACTTCTTGGTCGGAATAGTCGTGTTGCGTTCGATCATGGGGGTCGCCACGCCGCCGAGCGTCTCGACGCCGAGGGTCAGCGGGGTCACGTCGAGCAGCAGAATACCCTTCACGTCGCCGCGCAGCACGCCGCCCTGAATCGCCGCGCCGAGGCCGACGACTTCATCCGGGTTGACGCCCTTGCTCGGTTCCTTGCCGAAGATATTCTTGACCGCTTCGACTACTGCGGGCATACGGGTCATACCGCCGACCAGAATCACGGTGTCGATGTCTTTTGGTTCCAGCCCCGCGTCCTTGAGCGCCGAGCGGCACGGTTCCACCGAGCGCTGGATCAGGTGCTGCGTCAGGCTTTCGAGCTTGGCGCGGCTCAGGTTCATGTTGAGGTGCTTAGGGCCGCTCGCGTCCGCCGTGATGAACGGCAGGTTGATTTCCGTCGTGATGACAGTCGAAAGCTCGATCTTGGCCTTCTCCGCCGCTTCCTTCAAGCGCTGAAGCGCCTGACGGTCGTTGCGCAGATCGATGCCGTTCTCTTTCTTGAACTCGTCGGCAATCCAGTTGATGATCACCTGATCGAAGTCGTCGCCGCCGAGATAGGTATCGCCGTTGGTGCTGCGCACTTCGAACACGCCGTCGCCGACTTCCAGAATGGACACGTCGAACGTGCCGCCGCCGAGATCATAGACGGCAATCACGCCGTTCTTCTGGCTGTCGAGACCGTAAGCGAGGCTCGAAGCCGTTGGTTCGTTGACGATCCGCTGGACTTCCAGCCCGGCGATCTTGCCCGCGTCTTTGGTCGCGTTACGCTGCGCATCATTGAAATAGGCCGGAACCGTGATGACCGCCTGATCGACGGTTTCGCCCAGATAGGCTTCGGCGTCCGCCTTGATCTTCTGAAGGATCATGGCCGAGATTTCCGGCGGGCTGTACTCGCGTCCGCCCATGTGGACGCGCACGTCGCCGTTCGGCGCGGCGCTCACCTTGTAGGGCACAAACTTGATAGCGCGCTGAACTTCGGGGTCGTCGAACTTGCGCCCCATGAAGCGCTTAATCGAGAAAATCGTGTTTTCCGGGTTGATCACGGCCTGGTTACGGGCAACCTTGCCGACCAGACGCTCACCCGTCTTCGGATTGACGGCAACGACGGAGGGGATCAGCCGACCACCTTCCGACGATGGAATGACAGTCGGCTCGCTGCCTTCCATGATCGCCACTACTGAGTTGGTCGTACCCAGATCAATGCCGATTATTCTGCCCATGAGATCAAAGCTCCTCTAGTCGTTACCGGGTTAATTGGCGACGCGCACCAGCGCCGGGCGCAGTACACGGTCACCGAGAACATAGCCTTTGAGCATCGTCACGGTCACGTGACCGCTTTCGACCGTATCCGAATCGTCCATTCCAATCGCTTCGTGGCGCGTGGGATCGAACGGCTCTCCGGTTGGATCGATGATGGTGACGTTGTAGTCGTCCAGAACCTTGTTGAGCTTGCGCAGAATCATGTTGACGCCGCCGACCCACGCCTCATCCTTGAGGTTGGCCGGGACGTTGCTGGCTGCGCGCTCGAAGTCATCGATCACCGGAAGGATGTCCTTCAGTACCGATGCGGCGGCGTTATTGTGGCTGTCTTTCATTTCGCGCTCGACGCGCTTCTTGTAATTGGCAAATTCGGCGCGGGCGCGCTGCCACCCTTCGAGATATTCCTGCGCTTGTGCCTGTGCTGCATCCAACATCGCTTGAGTCACACCTTGTCCTTGTGGTTTTTCGGGTGAGGCGTCGGCGGTCGGCTGCGCGGTCTCGCTGTTGGTGTTAGCGGCCTGCTCTGGCGCGCGATCTTCGTCGTGAATTTGTGAATTCACCTCGTCTCCCTCCTGCGTTTAGACGACAAACGCCCCTTCACGTCTACGTGGATAACGCTCAGTGTATCAGGGCAATTATAGAATTACGTTAACAGACCGAAGCAAAGGCCGGAAAAGCCTTTATTTCTGCGGACAGACAAAACAGTCGAATTGTCTCATGAGAATCGGGATACTTCAATTGGCGTTTGATCGGGCAGTTTCCAACGCAGCACGATCCTCAACTGCTGCCAAAAATCTTAGCTTTCGGAGTCAGTTTCACCCGGTGGAAGACTGTCGTAGCCGTCGGTGAGCAAATCGGTCATCAACGACGAGACGTAACCAACCGCGCTGATCGCCCGCCCATAGTCGATGCGCGTTGGGCCGAGCACGCCGACCGCCCCGCTGATCTGTCCCGGTATCCCGTAGCGGCTCAGGACGAGGCTCAGATGGCTCAACTGCTCCCAGCGGCCATTGCCGGCGACCACGACCTGCACGTTATTGACCATTGGCGTCAATACGTCGTTGAGGACGAGGTTGAGCAGCGCCCACTCGTCAAAGACGCGAACGGCCTGCTGCGCGCCCTCGGTCGTGAACCTGCCGAGGACTTCACTCAGGCCGTTGCGGTAGACCAAGCGCACCTGGTTGCTGTCGGCCTTGTCCATCAGATCGGCGACCAGCTCGGAGATTTCCTGATCGAGATGCTGCATCTGCACGCTGCGCATCCGCACTTCTTTAGCGCTCAAATCCATGCACAGCGCGTTGATGCGCTCGGCGGTCTCGCTGATGCGCGGCTGCGTCATTGGCTCGGCCAGCGTCAGCATTTGCTGATGCAC
>DASZXN010000473.1:0-13791 GCA_035545875.1 Phototrophicaceae bacterium | reverse complement strand
CGGCATCAGCGCCTCGAACGCTGCCGTCGTACCGAGCGCCAGCGCCGCCAGATCAATCGGATCGACGCGCGGAACAGCGACCGTCAGCACGGCCAGCGCTGCCCCGTTGACCAGCACGATCATCAGGCCGCTTTGCAAGCCATCGAGCCATGCCAGCCGCGTCTCCTGCTGGCTCAGGCGCGCGTTGAGCGCGTCCAGTTCACGAAGCGCATCACGCCCGTAGACCAGCGTCTCACCGATGCCCTGAATCGTATCGATCAGCGCGGCGTTCAGTTCCGAGCGCGCCTGCACCCGCTCGCGCCCCGCGCCCTGCCCGATCCGCCACGTCAGCAGCGGCGCGCTAATCCCGGCGGCGAGCATGAAGGCCAGCGCGATCAGGGCAACCAGCGGATCGAAAGCGGCGAACACCAGCGTCAGCCCTGCCGCGACCAACAGGGCGACCAGCGGCGGCGCAATCGCACGCAGATAGACGTTTTGCAAGCTCTCGATGTCATCCACCACACGGCTGAGTAAATCGCCGCTGCGCAGCGTCAGCCGCGCCGGAACGAGCGGCTCGATGGCCTGATAGAAACGCACGCGCAGGCTTGCCAGCAAGCGAAAGGTCGTGTCGTGCGAGACGAGGCGTTCCAGATAGCGGAACACGCCGCGCGCGATGCCGAAGAAGCGCACCGCCACAATCGCCACGCCGAGGTCGGCCACCGATGGCGCGAGCGCTGATTTCGAGATCAACCAGGCCGAGGTCATCATCAAGCCGATGCTGCTGGCAATCGTCAGCACGCCGAGCAGCGTCGCCAGCGCCATCCCGCGCCACACCGGAACTGTCAACCCAATCAGCCTGCGTAAGGGCGAGACATGCCTGGGTTTGATTTTCTCCCCTCTCTCCGCTTGCGTGGGAGAGGGGTTGGGGGTGAGGGGGATGCTAGACATACGCCTCCACCAGTTGGCGATATGCACCCGCTCGCGCCATCAACTCCTCGTGCGTCCCCTGCTCGACCACGCGCCCCGCGTCCAGCACAACGATCTGATCCGCGTCGCTCACGGTGCTCAGTCGATGCGCGATTAGCAGGACAGTGCGCCCCGCCATCAACCGCGCAATCGCCGCGTCGATTTCTGCTTCCGTTTCGGGATCGAGATTGGCGGTCGCCTCATCCAAAATCAGCAGCGGCGCGTCACGCAGAAACGCCCGCGCCAGCGCAATTCGCTGCGCCTGCCCACCGCTCAATTTCAGGCCGCGCTCGCCGCAGATGGTCGCGTAGCCATCCGGCAAGCTCATGATGAACTCGTGCGCGCGGGCGGCTTTCGCCGCCGCGATCACCTCGTCCAGCGCCGCGCCTGCTTTGCCGAGGCGAATGTTCTCAGCAAGCGTCGTATTGAACAGGTACGGTCGCTGCGATACCCAGCCGATCCGCTTCCGCCACGCCTCCGCCGGGATCATCTGCAAATCTACGCCGTCGATCAGGATTCGGCCACTCGCGGGCGCGCTGAAGCGCAGCAGCAGATTGGCCGTCGTGCTTTTGCCGCTGCCGCTCGCGCCGACCAGCGCGACTCGCTGCCCCGCCTCTATCGTGAACGTCAGCCCATCGAGCGCCAGTCGATCCCCGTAGGCAAATCGTACATCCTCGAAGCGAATTGGAGCATCAGGGAGGGCGTTTAGGGGCGCAAGGTCTTGCGCCCTATTTTTCTCCCCTCTCCCTGCTTGCGTGGGAGAGGGGTCGGGGGTGAGGGCTTGCACATCCAGCACAGCGAAAATGCGCTCGGCGGCGGCTTTGCCTTCCGTCCCGGCATGATACTTCGCGCCGAGGTTGCGCAGCGGCAGATAGAACTCCGGCGCGATTACGAGCAGAAATAGCGCCTGCTCAAAGCCGATTCCGCCTGCCAGCAGCCGTAAGCCGATCTCGACGGCGACGATTGCCACGCTCAGGGTTGCCAGCAGTTCAAGCGCGAGCGCCGAGAGAAAGCCGACGCGCAGCACCCGCATCGTCGCCGCGCGAAACTGGTCGGTGATGCGGCGAATCGTCTCAACCTGCGCTTTGCTGCGGTTGAACAGCTTGAGCGTCGTTAAGCCCTGCATCACGTCGAGGAAGTGCGCGCCGAGGAACTGGAGTTCGCTGAACTGCCGCCGCGCCAGCGCCCCTGCCGCCATGCCAATCAGGGTCATGAAGAGCGGGATGAGCGGCGCGGTGATCAGCAGCACGACGAAGGTCAGCAGATCGAGCGGCGCGACGACGATTAAAATCAGCAGCGGCACGAGCGCCGCATTGATCGCGCCGGGCAGGTAATCGCGGAAATAGGCATCGATCTTCTCGACGCCTTCGGTCGCGCTCAGGGCAAGCTCGCCGCTGCGTTCCCCCTGCGTGAACGCTGGCCCCAGCGTGAGCAGCGTCGTCATGAAACGCCGCCGTAACTCCGCTTTGACGCGGATCGCCAGCGTGCCTGCCGCCGCCGTTCCGCCCAGCGTCAGCCCGGCTCGCAGCGCGATCACGAGCGCGAGCGCCGCCAGCAGCCCCGTGACTGCGCTCAGATTTGCGCCGCGCAGAAATACCTCGGTGATTACGCGGCTGAACAGCGCCGCCTGCACGACCACCGCGACCGCCGCGCCGATCATCAACACGACCGAGGCGATCAGCGCTCCGCGCGCGATCTTCGCCTCGGTCATCAAGCGCTGATCGATGCTTTGCGTGTCCTCAGTCAACAAGATTCTCCGCAAGGGCAGGTCTGAGACCCGCCCCTAGCAATACCGTGATCGCTCGTCCTCAGTATTCAAGCTCGCTGTGCGTAGTTTGCGCGCCGATCATGCGCTTGCGGAAAATCCAGTAGCTCCAGCCCTGATAGAGCAGCACAACCGGCACGAGCGTCAGCGCGATCACGGTCATCACCTGCAAGCTGTAAGTGTTCGACGACGCATTGTAGATCGTCAGGTCGTAGGCCGAGCCGAGGCTCGACGGCAGCACGCGCGGGAAGAGCGTAGCGAAGATCACCAGCGCCAGCGCGATAATCGTTACGCTCGTGCCAATGAAGCCGAGACTGTAATGGCGATTCCAGATCGCGTAACCGACAACGGCCAGCCCCGCGACTGCCGCGATCAGCCCGACTACATTGAACACGTTCAGGCGGCTGAACAGATCGATTTGTGAAGCGCTGAAGGCGACGAACAGCAGCACGATCACCAGTACCGGCAGCGACAGCACCCGCGCGACCTGCACGACCCGCTCGCGGATTACACCGTCAGTTTTGAGTTCGAGGAACAGCGCTCCATGAAGGACGAACAGCGTCAGCGTGACCACCCCGCCGAGCAGCGCATACGGGTTGAGCAGATCGAAGAACGAGCCGACGTAGTTCATGTTCGCGTCGATGGCGACGCCGCGCAGAATATTGGCGAAGGCCACACCCCACAACAGCGCTGGAAGAAAACTGCCGACGACGATGCCCGCGTCCCACAGATCGCGCAGGCGCGGGCTGGTATCCTTGTTGCGAAACTCAATCGAAATGCCGCGCACAATCAGGCCGAGCAGAATCAGGAACAGCGCCAGATAGAAGCCACTGAACAGGGTCGCGTACCAGTTCGGGAAGGCTGCGAACATCGCCCCGCCCGCCGTCAGCAACCAGACCTCGTTGCCATCCCAGACCGGGCCAATGGCGTGAATCACATCTTTGCGCTCATCCGCCGTCTTGCCGACGATGGGCAGCAAAATTCCGACGCCGAAATCGAAGCCTTCGAGGAACAGAAAGCCCGTAAACAGAATCCCAATCAGGATGAACCACAGCGTTTGCAAATCCATGATCGCGCTCCTAGTAAGCCTGCTCAAGCCGCTGGGTCGGTTCTGGCTGATCCGCCCAGGGGATCAGCTTGTCGTCGTCGCGGCGCGCCGATTTTTGCAGCAGGTAGATGTCGGCGATCATCAGCAGGCCGTAAATCAGGGTGAAGCCGATCAGCGTGATCAGCAGCATTGCGGGCGTGACGTTAGGCGAGATCGCCTGATCAGTCTGCATCAAGCCCTGCACGATCCAGGGCTGGCGACCGACCTCCGTGAGAATCCAGCCGGTACTGTTCGCAAGGTAAGGCAGGATGATCGCAGCGATCAAAATGCGCAGCAGCCAACGCCCTCTGCCGATTTCAAAGTGTTTGAGATAAAACAGCACCAGCCCGACGATGCCCAGCAGGAACATCAGCATCCCGGAGCCGACCATCGCCCGGAAGCTCCAGTAAGTCAGCCAGATGGCGGGCGGAATGTAGTCACCGGGGCCATACTGCTGCTCATACTGCTGCTGAAGGTCGTTCAAGCCCTGTACCTTGCCATTCGCCGTGTGATAAGTCAGCAGACTGAGCAAATCAGGGATGCGAATGTTGATAATCGAGGAATGGTTCTGCTCGTCGCCGATCTGGAAAAAGGACAATCCCGCCGGGTCTTCCGAGTTCCACAGACCTTCCGCCGCCGCCAGCTTCATCGGCTGCACCTGCTCCATGCGCTGCCCCTGCGCATCGCCGAAGAACATCGTCGCCAGCACCGCAACCGTGCCGATGATCAAGCCCCAGCGCGCCGTCGTGCGGAACCAGTCGAGATGCGCGCTCTTGCCGCGCAGCAGATGCCATGCGCTGATTCCCAGCACGAAAAATGAGCCAGTCGTGATGCCACCCAGCGCGACGTGCGGGAATTGCAGCAGTACGTTCGGGTTGGTGATCAGGGCGAAGAAGTCGCTCATTTCGGCATGGCCGTTGACCATCGTATAGCCGACGGGATGCTGCATGAACGAGTTGGCGACCAGAATCCAGAAAGCCGAGAGATTCGCCGCCAGCGCGACCAGCCAAATCGTCGCCGCGTGCGTCTTTCGACCCAGCCGATCCCAGCCAAAAATCCACAGGCCGAGGAAGGTCGATTCGATGAAGAAGGCCGCCAACGCTTCGATTGCCAGCGGCGCGCCGAATACGTCGCCGACGAAGCGCGAATACTGTGACCAGTTCATGCCGAACTGAAATTCCTGCACAATGCCCGTGACCGTGCCCATCGCGAAGTTAATGATGAACAGGCGTCCCCAGAACTTCGCCATCTGCTTGTACTTGTCGTCGCCCGTCATGACGTAGCGCGTTTCCAGCAGCGCCACAATCAGCGACAGGCCAAGACTGAGCGGCACGAAAAAGAAATGGTAAACCGTCGTGATTCCGAACTGAAGTCGAGCCAGTGTCAGCGAATCCATACACTGTCCTATCCGCTACAATGCGCATATTGGTTCCCATATTATATCGTGATTTTCTTCACAAGAAGATGACAAACTTCGTACAAATGCACGATGAATGTCAGGTATGAAATCGCGCGTTCACCCCCTCACCTGACGACGCCGAAACTGTCCGAAACCCTTTCAGCGACGGCGTATTATCCGGGTTTGCCACGTTGCTGCTACACTGGACAGCGAAGCTGCGGATCGCCGTCACCCAAAGCTACCCAGAGAGGATTTTTATGTTCGTCATTGACCGGAGCCGCCGGAGCCGCCTGTTGATCGAGGAAGAAGCCCATTTCGAGCGCGCGTACCCGCTGACGGGAACTCTTTGAGCGCGCACAGGCCAGTCTGCTTGGCGGCGTGCCGATGAACTGATGGTGCGCTGTTCTAGAAATCGCGGTTCGGGTAATCTGGCGTGAAATTCAGCTCGGCGAGGTGCCGCGTGATCTGATCCCACGTTGCGGGGGCTGTCCAGGTCACGGTGATGTTCTGCGTCGGCAGATAAATCTGCACATCGCGCACGCCGCTGATCTCCTGCAAATCGTTCTGGATCACGGGAACATCTTCCTCGACCATCGCCGGAATCTGAAAGGTTCTGCTCTCCATACGCCACCTTCCTTACATTATAGATTACATCCAGTATAGCACAGGCCGTCAACCGCCGGAATCAAAAACGCCTCAGCGAATGAGGCGCTTTCGTAGGAACACGGCGCTGCCGTGCCCCGAAACAGACTACGGCATTAAGGTCTGCGCAGGCGAATAATCAATCGCTTCGAGCGTCTTGACGATTACGTCCCACGTCATCGGTGCTTCCCAATCGACGGTCACGCGCTTGGTTTCGACATCACCCTCAACCTTGCGCACGCCCTGCTGCTGGCTCAGTTCGTTGACAATCGTCTTGACGCAGTTATCGCAGCCGATGTTCGGCACAGTAAAACTTCGGTGTTCCATGCGCTTCATCCTATCTCTAGAGCTTTGCCTTCAGACGCGCCCACCGCGCTGAATCTTATCCTGATTTTACAGCCTGTACCCACCTACAAGGTCAAGCGCGAAGCTATTCGCCTCGAATTTATTCGCCCAGCGCCGCCGCGATTTCCGCTCGGACTTCGCTGTCCTGCTCATGATCATAGCGTAAGCGCAAAGCGGGTTCTGATAAATTAACCTTTCCTAAAGCCCAAACTGCGTGGCCGCGCACGAGCGGATTCGGGTCAGCCAAGAGACGTTCGAGGGACGGAACGGCTTGATCGCTGCCCCAGTTGCCTGCGGCGATACAGGCATTGCGCACGAGCCGATCCCGACCGATGCGTTGGATCGGGGATGCTCCAAACTGTCGATTGAACGCATCAACGTCAAGTGCCAGCAGGTCAAGCAGGCGCGGAGCCACGCGAGCCATATCTGCCGGATGGAAAGCACGCTCATTGGTTTCCGGCACAAAGCGCTGAAAGGGGCAAACCTCCTGACAGACATCGCAGCCGTAAACCCAGTTGCCCAAGCGCGAACGCAGGTCACGGTCGATCCAGCCCTTGTGCTCAATTGTCCAATAACTGATACATCGGCGCGCATCGAGGACGTGCGGCTGTGGAAAAGCATCGGTTGGACAGGCGTTGAGGCAGCGCGTACACGATCCGCACATCGTCGTCCGCCCCGGCGCATCGTAAGTGTCCGCTTCGAGATCGGTGAGGATTTCGCCGAGGAAGAAGAAGCTGCCGCGCCGAGGGTGGATCAGCATCGTATTTTTGCCGATGAAGCCCAGCCCAGCCTGATGCGCGTGGCTGCGCTCCAGGATCGCGCCGGTATCGACGTAGACGCGCGCCGACCCGCCGATTTCACGGGCGAGCGTTTCCAATCGCGGTGTGATCAGGTCGTGATAGTCGATGCCCCAGGCATACGAGGCAATGCGCCCGCGTGCTGGATCGCGCAAAAGTTCGTCAGGGACGTAAGCGCGGTAATCGAGGCCGACGACGATCAGCGAGCGCACGCCGGGCAGAATCAGATTGAGGTCGCGCCGCCGTGCCTGTCGATCCGCGCGCGCCATGTAGCTCATCGAGCCGTGCATCCCGGCGTCAATCCAGCGGAAATAGGCGTCCAACTGCGGCGACGGCTCGGCGCGAGTGACGCCGACCAGATTGAAGCCGAGTTCGACAGCGCGCGCCTTGATGGATGCTGAAATCGCGTTCATAGCCCCATTGTAATCGTCAAATCGGACTTACGGCAGGACTCGGCGGCGATATGCTATAGTTTCAGCAACCCCGTTGATCTCAGAGGAAAATCGCGTGCCGATTCCCTTCACCTTACGCGAAATGACGCCCGCCGACAGTCCGGCGCTCGCCGCGCTGACCGAACAAAGCCCGGACGCAGGCATGGTGACCGTCAACCCGCGCTTTCACCTTCCGGTCGATCAGGTGTTCGCGGCGCGACACGGCAAGCTGGTCGGCGTGGTCGTCGAGGCCGAAGGCGCGCCGGGGCTGGTCGGCGCGGAACACGTCAGCTTTGGCGAATGCCAGTTCGAGGGCAGCGTCCGTCCCTATGCGCTCATGAGCGCGCTGGTCGTTCATCCTGATTACCGGCGGCAGGGGATCGCGGGTGCGCTGGCGCAGTGGTGCATCACGCGCGCGCTCGAACACAGCGGCAAGGACACCGTGCTGATGGCCGATATACAGAAGGGCAACGTCGCCTCGACCGCCACCGCGCACCAATGGGCGACCCAGTTCAGCACGCGGGTGATTATCGCGCCGATTCCGATGCGCGCCCAACCGCCCCAGCCGAACAGCAGCATCACGATCCGCGAAACCGCCGATAGCGACCTCGAAGCGATTGCCGAGAACGTGAATACGTTCTACCGTGACTATAATTTCTACCGTCCGCAAACCGCCCAAAGCCTGCGCGACTGGCTGCAAGAATCGCCGCTGCCCACACCGATCAACCACGCCTGGGTCGCGGTAGATCGCGCGAACCACCTGCTGGCGGGGATTGGCGTCCGCGAGGACGGGCGGCTGATGTCGCTGCACGTCGAAAAAGCGCCCACGCTGGTCAACCTCGCCAACGCTTTCCTGAAAATCATCCCGCCTGACCACGAGATGCGCAACTTGCAGGTCGAAAAGTTCTGGTTCGCGCCGGGGCAGATCGAGGCGGCGCGGCTGCTCTGGCAAACGCTGCGCTGGGAACTGCGCGAGCGCGGCAGCAGCCTGCTCTGCAACTACGATCCGCGCAGCCCACTGAAAGCCGTGCTGCAAGCGCCGCCCTGGATGCCCACCACGTCGATCAACGTCGCCCTACGCGCGCCCGCCCCGTTGAGCGAAAGCCGCCTGCTCGACCCGATCCCGTGACTGGCGCAGGTAAGCCAGCAGGAGATGCCAACTACAGGAGTACCGTATGCCATCCGATGACGAGATTAAAGCCCACGCCCGCGAACGCTTCAGCCAGTTCGCGCAGGGTTACGTCAACAGCCCAACGCACGCGCAGGGTGACGATCTGGAGCGCCTGCTCGAAATCGCCGCGCCGCAAGCAAACTGGATCGCCTGCGACATCGCCACCGGTGGCGGACACACCGCGCTCAAGATCGCGCCGCACGTGCGCAAAATGATCGCCACCGATTACGCGCCGACCATGCTGGCTGCCGCGCGTGAATTCATCCTCAGTCAAGCAGCCAGCAACGTCGAGTTCATCCCGGCGGACGCGGAGAATCTGCCTTTTGCCAGTAATATATTCGATTTGATCACCTGCCGGATCGCGCCGCATCATTTTGCGGACATTTTTCGCTTTGTGCGCGAGGCCGCGCGCGCGCTCAAGCCGGGTGGCCGCTTCGTGGTCGAAGATCACGTGTTGCCGGAAGATCGAAAAGCTGCCGCCTACATTGAGGCGTTCGAGCGCCTGCGCGATCCGAGCCACAACCATACCCTGAGCGAGAGCGGCTGGCGCAGCGATTTTCTGGCGGCAGGGCTGACGGTCGAGTATGTCGAACGGATCGACCGCATGGATCAACTGCTCCCCTGGGCGGAGCGGCAGGGCTGCACGCCGGAGGTGATCGAACACCTGCAAATTCTGCTCGTGCAAGCGCCGGAGGCAGTCGCGGCATTCTGGCAGCCGACCTGCGCCGGAACGAAGGACGCGACGTTCAACCACAACTACATTTTGATGAGCGGAATCAAGCCCACGTAGAGAGTATTTAAAGCGCGGGAAGAGAAAACAGGGCGTTGCATGGGCAACGCCCATGCGCATCAAGTTAAGCCCTCACTCTAAATCTCTCTCCCTCAGGGCGAGAGACTTCAAATCCTGCTGACCCGTTGTTCTCCCTTCTCCCTGAGGGAGAAGGGCTAGGGGATGAGGGCAAAAACACACCGGCTCAATCCTTAAGTTGATGTGAATGGGCGCACGGCTGTGCGCCCTTATTGATTCATCGTGATCTCATCCCTACTCGGCTAATTCGTATTACAATATGTGTTAATCAGAAAGGGAGGTACGTTATGTCCGAGGCGAACTACAACATCGACACCGATCTCAAGGAAGCGAAGGCGCTCGCCGATCATCTGGTTCCCTACGTCTATGGTGATCAGGTTTACGGCAGCATCGGCGGGATGTTTGGCAGCGGTCAGATGCCCAGCCTGACGGTTGGCGCGCTGCTCATGCGCCTGCGTCGTCTGCACGCGCTCGAAGGCCAGCTTTCGGCGGATCAGCAATCGCAGCTCGCCGCCATCGACGCGCAGAACGAGGCGGTGCGTAAAGAGTGGTCGATTCACTACAACGAGAAGCTGCTTCAGGAAGCCAATTCACGCCTGAAAATGATGGAGCGCTACTTCAGCGACTGCACCGAAGACCCGCGCTCGTGCGCCAACAACTACGGGCCGGAAGCGCTGCGCCGGACGGTGGTCGAGGACATCAACCAGACGCTCCAGCAGATTGGCGCGTCCAGCGCCGATCTGGATCGCACCATCGGCAAGGTTGACAATCAACTGCACCGCTTCACCAAGCCGAGCGATTTCGTCTGGGCGAACGCGCTTCAGGCAGCCTATCCAGAGAGCGAATACTGGTGGCTCTACAATCGTCCGCCGAAAGCGAACCCGTGAGGGCTAGGCGATGCGCCTGTTCGTCGCGGTGGAACTGCCGCCGGAACACAAAGCGAAGCTGGTCGCGCTCAGGCGCGACATCCCCGGCGCAACCTGGGTCAAAGACCCAGCGCTGCATCTGACGCTGCGTTTTCTTGGCGATCAGATCGACGCGATTCGCCTGACGCCGATTCGCACGGCGCTCGGAGCGATCAAGGCCGCGCCGTTTGCGCTGACGCTGCGTGGGACAGGACGCTTTCCACCCAATCCGAAGCGCCCGGCGCGCGTGTTGTGGGTCGGGATCGCGGAGCAGTCCGCGCTGATGGGCTTGCAGATGGCCGTCGAGCAGGCGCTGGCGGAAGTGGGCTTTGAGCCGGAGGAGCGCCCGTTCAGCCCGCACATCACGCTGGCGCGCTTCAAAGGTGATGGCCCAAATTCCCGGCTCGATCATTTTCTGGAGCAGCACGGCGATTTCAGCGCCGAGCCGTTTACCGTCAATGCGTTTTATCTGGTTGCGAGTACGCTCAAGCCAGATGGCCCGGTCTATCGGCACGAGGGGAGCTTTCCCCTGCGCGAGCCATCCGGTTGAGATTTCAGGGGATACCCAAGCGCGTCAACGCGAGGCAGACCAGACAGGCAATCGTCGCGGTGACGGGGATGGTCAGCACCCACGTCAGCAGCACACGCTTGACAAAGCGCCACTGAACGCTGGCACGACTTTCAGCAACGCCCGCGCCGACAATCGACATGCTGGTAACGTGCGACGTGCTCACGTCGCCGCCCACCAGCGAGCTGGCCGCGATGATCACGGCGGAGGACATTTCCGCGCTGAAACCGTGCAGCGGTTGAACGTCGCAGAACTGCGTGCCGACGCTGTGGGTCAGGCGCATTCCGCCGACCAGATTGCCGACCGCCAGCCCGACGCCGCTGGCGATGATCACCCAGACCGGAATTTCAAATTTGCTCAGGAAGCCGGTGGACATCAGGCCGAGGACGGTCACGCCCATCGCGTTCTGCGCGTTGTTGCTGCCGACCGCTAGCCCCAGAAAGAGCGCCATCACAAACTGCCCCTGATTAAAGCGCCGATCAATCTGGCGGATGCCTGCTGTTAACAAGCGGCAGAAGCGCGCAATCAGAAAGCCGCCGATTACGCCGAGCGGCGCGGTCAGCATGAGCGCGACCAGAATCTTTAACAATCCGGTGGTATGGATGGCCGAAGGGCCAAGCGCGGCGGAGACTGCGCCGATCAGCCCGCCGACCAGAGCGTGGGTTGAACTGGAAGGGATGCGCAGATACCAGGCCAGCACCATCCAGAGTACGGTGGCGATCAATGCGCCGTAGAGGATATTGGGCGTGATCACTTTGGGATCGACGACATCCGATCCCAGTGTCGTTGCCACCGCGACACCAAACAGCAGCGGGCCGATCAACTGCGCCAGCGTCGAGAGGGCAATCGCGCGCCGTGACGACATCGCCTGTGAAGCGACAATCGTGGCGACGATACTCGGCGCGCCGAAAACTCCGGTCAGCGCATCCTGAGCCGTAATCAGAAGCAAAAGAGGAACAAGCAATGCAACGTTGCTCATAGATCGTTGCCCCGACGCTGTGTTAGGTGTTCCGGTCAAAAGATTTTTTAAGTGTATGTTAAATCAATGTTAAGATCAATAAGTAAATGTTAAAAATCCTTCGATTGGACATAACATAACAAAATTCTGCCGTGTGCGAAGCTAAATTCAGGCGAGGCGTTTGCGTGTTAGAATGGGCAAATACTCCTCCTGTCGGCAGGCATTGCTATGATTAATCAGTTGATCCAGCAGTTGCAGGACTCGAATCCCGAAATCCGCCGCCGCGCGATCCTCGCGTTGGGCAAAAGCAAAGACACCGCCGCGCTCAAGCCGCTGGCAGCCGTTGTGCGTGGCGATCCCGATCCCGCGCTGCGCGATCTGGCGCGCAAGGCCGGGCAGTACATTCGCCAGCAAAACCCGCCGCAACCTCCAGCGGCTACGCCACCGCAGACCGCGCCGCTGATTTCCGAGCCGTCCGCGCCGCCGAAAGTCTCGCCCTTTGTCGAGGAAGAAGTGCCTGACCCGCCTGTTGGAGACGATCTACCCATGACGGGAGCGCTGATCAGTTCCCGCTACCCGCCGAAGGGGTACACGCCGCGTCAGTGGTATGAGGCCAATGAGGAAGCGCCGGAGACGGGCGCGCCGGTCTCCCAGGAGCCGCCGGACAGCAACGCGCCGCGCCGATCCCAGCTTCGTTCACTCGACACCAAAGACCTGCCCAAGACAGGCGATCTGATCGGTGACGAGGAGAAAACCGCGCCCGCGCCCAGCTATTCTTCGCTGAAGGACATCAGCGAGGAAATGGTGCAGATGCCGGCGAAGGGCGCGACGATTGTGCGCGGGCGCAAATACAACGTCTCCAAAGGCGATCAGGATCGCGCCAAGCAATACATCGACACGGCGCTTTCGCTCAACATCAACGGCGATAACGCCAGAGCCATGAAAAACCTGACCGAAGCCCTCAGCCTGAATCCCAACCTGATCAACGATCAGTATTTCAACAACGTGGCTTCCGCCGTGACCGGGCTGGACGGTGACGATGCCATGCGCATGATCATCGACTACCGCGAGCGCAAGAACTTCACGCAGAACGCGGCCAAGCAGCAGAAGGAACAGCGGGTTGAAAAGCACGTCGCCGAGGCGAGCACGGCAAGCTGGACGGACGTGTGGTTCGAGGTGGGGCTGTATGCCATCATCACGATAGTCGGCTCGATTGTGGTTGCGATCTTCGCGGCACAGGGCGCGCAGGCGCTCGCGGCCAGCTTTGCGCAGTCCACCAAAGACCTGCCGGAAGCCTTCCGTAATTCGCAGACGGCGATTAGCAATCTGACGGTGGGCGCGCTGCTCCCCAATGGCATCATTGCGGGCGTGACGGGCGTGATCGCCCTGCTCGTCCAGACGGCGCTGATTCACGTCATTTCGATTGCCCTCAAAGGCACGGGCACGTGGCGCAACCTGATCCGTGTGCTGGTCGGCTTCTATAACAAATGGTATCTAATCTTCTACGCGGTTCTGAGCGTCACGTTGTTTGTGACCTTTTGGTCGGCGTTCTCGCCGATCTCACTCTGCTTTTTCATCGCCGTCGTGATTCTCGGACTCTACGTGACCGTGCAAACGTCGAACAAAGTTGGCGAGGCGTACGATTTCGGTGGGGGGAAGGGCTGTCTCTCGGTCACGCTGACGACACTGGTGATCCTGCTGATCTACGGCGCGATTGGCTATGCCATGTGGCAGGCGCTCGCGGCGACGATTGCTCAGGTTCATCCCGGCTGATGGATTGGAACCGAGCGACCGGGGCGCACAACTGGCTCGACGTGCGCGAAATTGACGTTTTCGTGGGCAGGCTCGAACCGGATTTTGACGGCTATCGCATCGCGCAGTTCAGCGACCTGCACCTTGACGGCAGGCTGACAACGCCCGCGCGCTGGCGCGAACTGGTCGCCATCATCAATGCGCAAAAGGCTGATTTG
>DASZXN010000472.1:0-2186 GCA_035545875.1 Phototrophicaceae bacterium | reverse complement strand
CTCGTTGGTCACGGGGGGACACACCCATTTGCAGCAGATTCGACCGATTGGCACGAGCGACGCTTTTTTCTTCAACCCCGGCAGCGTCGGCTTCGCTTACGGGCATGGGCAGGCGGAAGGCATGTTCTACGCGAATGCGTGGGCGGAATACGCGATCCTGACGGTCGAGCGGGGGCGGATTGCGCTCGAATTTCGGCGGGTCGCCTATGACGCCGCTGCGCTTATCGACATCTACCGGTTAAGCGGGCGACCTTTCGCGGACGAAGCCATCGCGCAGTATCGCGCTCAGTGAAAAGTAGAAAGTGAGAAAGTTAAAAGTTATTCTTGCTGGACTTGTCTTTCCACTTTTAACTTTGGACTTCTAACTTCCTTATGCCGCATATTATTCCCGGACAGCACATTCACCTTGTCGGCATTGGCGGCGCGGGCTTATCGGCCATCGCGCGGATACTGATCGGGCAGGGCTACAAAGTCTCCGGCTCGGATCGCACGCTCAATGCGCTGACCGACGCGCTCGCCCGCGATGGCGCTGCAATCTACAGCGGACATGACGCGGCCAACATCGCTGGAGCCGACGCGCTGATCGTCTCGTCGGCCATCAAACCGGATCAGGTCGAGATCGCGGCGGCGCTGGCGAATGGCATCCCCGTTTACAAGCGAGCCGACATCATGGCGGATTTGATGGTCGGCAAGAAGGTGATCGCCGTCGCCGGAACTGCCGGAAAAACCACCACCACTGCGATGATCACGCACATTCTGGTCGAAACGGGGCGTGATCCATCCTATATTATCGGCGGCGTGCTGGCGACGACCGGGCAGAACGCGGCGGTGGGTAAGGGCGATGCTTTCGTGGTCGAGGCTGACGAGTACGACAACATGTTTCTTGGCCTGCGCCCGAATGTCGCCGTCGTGACCAACGTCGAATGGGATCACCCCGATTTCTTCAAGACGCCGGAGGACATGCAGCGCTCGTTCGAGCAGTTTGTCAGCCTGCTGCCCAAAGAGGGCACGCTGGTCGCCGGACTGGATGGACAGGGCGGCTATCGTTTGAGCCAGTTTGCCACGCGGCTCAACCGTTTCTATACCCTGTGGTACAGCCTGGCCGATGCGCAAAACACTCCGCGCATGGTCTACAACCTGATTGTCGCGGGTGATCTTCACGCGGACGCGCTGGGAACGTCATTGAATACATGGGCGACGATTGCTCAGGAACACCGGGTTCCGGTGCGCTTGCAATTAGCGGGGAAGCATAATGTTCAAAACGCGACTGCGGCGATTTGTGCGGCGCTGGCAGTGGGGATCGAATGGCGGGAAGCAGCCGAAGCGCTGGCGACTTTCAAAGGGACGGCGCGGCGCTTCGAACTCAAGGGCGAAATCGCTGGCATTGCCGTTATCGACGATTACGCCCATCATCCGGCCAAAATCCGCGCGACTCTCGAAGCCGCGCGCAGCCGCTACCCGGATCGGCAAATCTGGGCGGTGTGGCAGCCGCATACCTACAGCCGGACACAAGCGCTGAGGGACGATTTCATCACCGCTTTCAAAGACGCTGATCACGTCTTGATCACCGACATTTACGCGGCGCGCGAACAGCCGATCCCCGGCGTCAACGCGGCTGATCTGGCGGCGCAGATCGAGAACGCGCAGTATACGCCCACGTTTGAGGATGCGGTTGCGGCGCTCGAAGTGCAGGTCAAAGCGCCTGCCGCAGTCATCGTCATGAGCGCGGGCGACGCCACGCAGATCAGCGCGGAATATCTGCGCCGTAAGTCGAATCAATGGCCGAGTCAATAACCTGACGCCCAGCTTTCGCCGGAATAGATGCGCGTCCTATCCTGCGCGTCAATTTTGATTTGAACCGTGTTTCCCGCCTGGATTTTCGGGATCGACGCAGGCTCGACAAACCAGGTGGCCGTCGCCTCGTAGGGATCGCCGTGCAGCGGCTTGACCTGAAGCGTCAACTCAACCTCGACGTTGCCATCATTACGCGAAGCATAGGAGTGGCCGACGTTGGTGACAGTCGCGGTCGCAGGAGTCGCGGCGGCGATACGTCTGTCGGTGTCGCGTGAGCTTCGGCTCGACCAGATAAAGAAAGCCGCCAGCGCCACCACAACGATCACCACTGAGGCGACGCCGCAGTACAAACCAAATGCACCGGGAAAAGGTTCAGCGATCATGTGAACGAA
>DASZXN010000471.1:0-10354 GCA_035545875.1 Phototrophicaceae bacterium | reverse complement strand
CCTACGGTAAAATGCTTCGCTCAAAATCGCTATCCATAACAGACGTGTTAAATACATCAGACGTTTTTGTAGGGGCGCATGGCAGTGCGCCCTATGTGGGGATTGATTGCTTTCGACCAACCGCTTCAGGTTAGTCGTGTCCATACTTGGCGATGAACGCATTCATGTCGTAAAAATCTTCAAATCGGGCTTCGAGCGTCGCCCGATCCCAATCCCACCACGCGATTTGCAGCAGTTGGTCGATTACGTCATCCGAAAAGCGCTTGCGCACCGGATGCGCCGCCACGCCGACCACGATCTGATATGGCGCGACATCTTTGGTCACGACCGCGCCGGAGCCGATTACCGCGCCCGTGCCGATGTGGACACCCGGCATGATCGTCACGCCATGCCCGATCCATACGTCATGCCCGATCACACATTGATGCGAGCGCCGCCACTTGAAGAACTCGGCGTCGTCGCTGTCCGCGAAACCAAATTCCCGGCGGCGATAGGTCATGTGATGCTGCGTGACCCGGTGCATTGGGTGATTGCCGGGGTTGATCCGCACGTGTGAGGCAATCGAGCAGAATTTGCCCACCTGCGTATAGATCATGTCCACGTCTCCGGCGGTGTAGCTGTAATCGCCGAAGCTCGATTCGACCATCATCGTGTTGCGCCCAATCTCCGTCCACGCGCCGATCTCGCTGTCGATGATCACGCAGCCATCGTGAATGGTCGGCTGCTCGCCCAGCATTTTGCTGGCGCGTCCGCGCAGGGAGTCGGGATACACGTCAAAGTGCTGCATACGATTCTTTCCAGGCCAACGCCTGCGCCATATACGCATCCGAGTAAATCGGCACGCCTGCCCGCAGGGTCGCGCGCACGCGCTGATGCTTACCCGGTTCAATCAAGACCAGATCAGCCCGCGCGCCGACCGTCAGCGTGCCTCGGTCATTCAGGTTGACCGCTTTCGCCGGGTTGGTGCTGATCAGCTTGACGCTCTCGTGCAGCGGCAGCACGCCTTCGTCCGCCAGTTGAAAAGCGGCGTGCAGCATCGCCGGAGGATAGTAATCCGTCGCCAGAATATCGACCAGCCCCGCCTTGATCGCATCCAAAGCGCTCAGATTATTGCCGGTGGATTGTTTGCGATAGGCGTTCGGCGCGCCCATGATGATCATCATGCCGTGCCGATGGGCTTCCTCAGCCGATTCGAGATTGATCGGGAACTCGCTGATCGTCACGCCCAATTCGGCCTGATCCGCGACTTTCTCGACCGTATCGTCGTCGTGTGAAGCGAGCGGAATATGATATTCGCGGGCGATCCGCGCCACGTCGCGCACGATCTCCCAGTCGCGCCGCTTCTGCACCTGCTCGTTCATGCGCTTCTTGATCTGCTCGACCAACCGTGCTTGCAGCCCCGGCTCGAACACGTCCAGATCGACGCCGATCCACGTCTGCACGAAGTTGATGTAGCGGTTGATGTCGCCGTACTGCCCCTGTCCCGGCGTGTGATCCATGATCGAGACGAGATCGACTTTCTTCCCGTGCAGAAGCTCGCTCAGAACCGGCGCGGTCAGCAGATTGGTCACCTCGAAGCGCGCGTGAACTTTCATATCGACCAGCAGATCATGTTTCCGCTCGTTGATCACGTTGATCAGCGAAGTCGCGTTCTCCTGCGAGCGAATGTCGTTCTCCTTCCAGGCGAACGAGATCGCCGCGAAAGCCGTCGTGATGCCGGACGCCGCCAGCCGCTTGTCGAGTTCGAGCAGTCCGAGATCGTGCGGGAAGCGCGCGCCGGGACGTGGTTCCACGTCGCGTTCGAGCATGTCGCCGTGCAGATCGACAATCCCCGGTATCGCCGTCAGACCGCGCAGGCTCGGTGCGTTCGGCACGCTGCCCTCGATGACTTCGGCGATCACGCCGTCCTCAATGCGCAGCGATCCCGGTTCAAGCACGCGCTCCGGCAAGACCAGCCGCAGGTCACTCAACCACATCGTAAGCCGCTCCTTGCCCATTCACGCTCAACGCTGAACTACTCAGCCGGATTTCATCGTCAATCAGGTGCGCCACGTCCTCAGGATGATGGAACACGCCGATCATGGCGACTCCCTGCGCCTTCAATTCCGCCAGTTTCCGTGCCAGCGAGTCGCGTGTCGCCGCGTCGAGCGAAGCCGTCGGCTCGTCGAGCAGCAGCAGGCGGCGCGGGCGGATCAGCGCGCGGGCGAGGTTGACTTTCTGCTGTTCGCCCCCCGAAAACGTCGCCGGATACGCGTGCCAGAGTTCCGGCTTCAGGCCAAATTCAAGTAACATCGCTTCAGCGCTTGCACGACCGCTCTGACCGTCGCTGTCAGCGACCGTTTCCGCCACCAGTTCCAGCGCGCTGACACGCGGTCGCGGGCGCAAGAACTGGGTCACGAAGCCAATTTCTTCCCTGCGCAGCACGCCCATATCGACATCGGCGGCGCGGGCAAGGTCAATCACGCCATAGGTCGAATGATAGCGCGCTTTTCCGGCGGTCGGTCGATACGAGCGATACAGGCAGCGCAGCAGCGTCGATTTGCCGATGCCGTTCGGCCCCGCCACGAGCAGGAATTCCCCCGCGTGCAGTGTGAATTCGAGGTTCTGAAAGACCGCGATCTCCCGGTCGAGGTGGTGAATGTGGAAATTCTTGGTGTAGCCGCTCACTTCAAGGATGGGCATTATCGTCCCTTAAAAGCATGTTTTGTTCATCGTAGGGGCGGGTTTGAAACCCGCCCCTACAAGGTCGCATTAAAGCTTGGCGTAGACCAACTGCTGCGTATAGACTTCCTGCGGGTCTTCGAGAATTTGATCGGTCAGCCCTGTCTCGACGACACGCCCGTGCTGCATGACCATCACCCGATCCGCCAGCGTGCGGATCACGCCGAGATCGTGCGAGACGAGGATCGTCGTAATATTGGTTTCGCGCTGCAAATGCTTGAGCGTGTCCAGCACGGTCGCCTGAATCGACACGTCCAGCCCGGTGGTCGGCTCATCGAGCAGCAGGAGCGCGGGCTTGAGCGCAATCGCCTTTGCCAGTTGAACGCGCTGCTGCATCCCGCCGGACAACACGGCAGGCGGGTCGTCCATGCGATCCGCCGGAAATTCCGACGCAGCAAGTGATGCTTCAGCAGCATTACGCAGGGTCGCAAAGGTGCGCTCGCCCGTGATCAGCAGGCGTTCCGCGACGTTGCCGCTGCTGGTGTAGTACATGCGCAGGCCGAGGTGCGGGTGCTGATAGACCACGCCGATGTGCAGCGTGCGAATCTCGCGCTTCTGAAAGCGATCCAGTTCGAGCAAATTCACGTCACCGCGAAGCTGCGGGATGTTCAGGCGATAATCACCTGCGTCGGCGGGTTCCTGCAAATTGAGCAGGCGCAGCACCGTCGATTTGCCCGATCCTGATTCGCCGACGATGCCCAACACTTCGCCCGGATAAACCTCCAGATCGACCTGATCGACCGCCAGAATCCGACCATAACGCTTGACCAGCCCCGCGACCCGGACGAGCGGCTGCTCACGGATCAGGCGCGGCGGGTCAAGGGAGATTGGCACGAGGCTTGAGGTATCCATCATGATAAAAATTTCCCTGATTGTCGTAATAAGTCTCGCCCGGCTTGTCCTGATCGACCAGCTTATCGGCGTAACCCGTGTCGGATAGCTCGAACAGCGACGAGCCATCGGCTTGCGGCAGCTCGTTCATGAATTTGTTGACCGCGCCCGTGCGAAAGTCGCTGCGCCCCGTTTGGTCTTCGACCTGAAACGGCACGTCCTTGAATTCAAGCGGGTAGACGTTGGTATAGGGCGGTACGGCGTACATGCGTTTTTCGCGCCCTGCCGAGAGCAGGGTCAGATGCTCCGCCTGATGCAGCGACGGGTTGTCCCAGCGCGGGATCGGGCTGGGGCTGATGACGTAGCGTCCATTGACCAGCGCCGGATAGCTCGCGCCGAGGACGTACTGTTTGTAGCGCACGAGTTGTTCGTAGAGCGTCAGCCACATCTGACCGTAATCGCTGTCGGCGTGCATCTCGCGCGTTTTCGCCATGTTCGCTTCGACCATGCGCAGCGGTTCGGGATCGGGCACTTGCAGCACCAGCGCCTGCCCCTCGCGGAGCCGTTCTTCGGGGATGCGGTGACGGCTCTGGATAATCGTCGCCTTGAGTGTGTCCGTCGTCGTCTGCGCCCCGGACATGCGCGTGACGAAGCGGCGCAGATTGGCCGCGTTCACGCTGTCGTCCGCGCCCTGATCGATCACCTTGACGACGCTCTCCGGCCCGACGAGACTGAGCGTCACCTGCAAGCCGCCCGTCCCCCAGCCGCGCGCAATCGGCAGTTCGCGGCTGGCGTAGGGAATCTGGCAGCCGGGGATGGCAATCGCTTTGAGCATCCGACGGCGCAGTTCACGCTTGGCGAACGAGTCGAGGTAAGCATAGCTGTAGCCGCTCTGCTGCGGCGTTAAATCTTTTAAAGACATGTTCGACCCCACCCCCAACCCCGCCCCGAATTCAGGGAGGAGAGAAAAACACACCTCAGCTCCAACCCCTCTCCATAGACGAGGGGAGAAAAACGGGCGAGGCGTGCCTTGCCCCTACAAGAATGGAATGTCAGTGTCATGGTCGATTGGTTCATGAGGAGATTTCCCCTGCCGATTCGGTTGTCTCGGCCTTCGTGGACTTCGCGCCGCCGTAGAGCGCCTGCACCGCGCGCACGGCGTCCATGCTGCTGGCGAAGGTGACGTAATGCGGCAGCTTGAAATGGATGCAGAAGCCGGACGATTCGACGGGTTCGGTGTGGTAGAGGACGAAATCTTCGCTCAACGCCGGGTGCGAATTGGCGTTGTTCATTTCCATATCGAGCGTGGAGGCGGCAATCAATTTAACTTCGTTCCAGCCTAAAGTGGCAGCAAAACCTATTTGAAAGCCCGCTGAATCTTTAGAAACAACTTCCGCCTGGCTGACGCGCACCCGCCCGGCGCTGAACTCCGCGCCCGTGACCGGATGCTTGACCATGACTTCGCCGTAAGCGAGGCGCAGTTCGTTGACCGTCGGGTGAATCAGGCCATAGCCGCGCATACTCGAATAGCCGAGCGCCAGCACGCCGCCCGTATCCGCGCGCGCGAGCGCCTGCAAGCGATGGGCGCGCGGCGCAGGGATGGCAATCGGGTCGCGCGTCACGTCGGGAATATCCGCCGCGTCCATCGGCTTTTGCTCTGGCAGCGGCGCGAGCAAACCGTTTTGACGCTGCCACTCGGCCAGCAGGGGATAGGTCGGCTCGGCAGGCGTTTCGGGAAGCACGTCGGCTTCCTCGTCGGTTGCGGTTGTGCCGTCGAGCACGTCGAGGCGCAGAATGCGGTGGCTGTAATCGAGCGACGGGCCAAGCACCTGCCCGCCCGGAATATCTTTGAAGGCCGCCGAGATGCGGCGGATCGTCAGCATCGAGTCGGGCGTGATCGGCTGCGCGTAAGCGAGGCGTGGTTGCGTCGAGCGATAAGCGCGTAACACCAGCACCGCTTCGTACAGGTCGCCGCCCGTTTGCGCGATGGCGAGCGCCGCCAGTTCGGGCGCGTAGAGCGAGGCTTCGCCCATCACGCGATCCAGCAGATAGGGCATGGTCGTCTGAATTTGCGCGACGAGTTCGCGCGTGACCGGCCCGTTCAACTGCTGATACAACTGCTCGGAGTTCTGAATCGCGGTTTCGCCGCCTTTGGTCGCAATGTACATGGCGCTTTAAACCCTTTAGACCTTTTCGACGGCGGCGCTGCGCGGCAGCCCAACCACCTGACTGCCGCTGATCAGGAACACATCCCAACCGAGTGGAAAATGCACGCTTTTCGAGCGCAGTTCCCAGAACGCATCGGGGATCAGGCCGATCTTGATGTCGGTATGGTAAGCGATGCCCGGCCCGCTCAGGCGAAATTTCTGCCCGCTGCCCAGTTCACAGCCGATAATCAGCGTGGCGGAGCGATCCGGGTAGAGCATCGTGCCGATGCTCGCCTGCGCAATCGTGTTCAGGCGGGAACTCACCAGTTCAGGGTAGAAGTGATATTGAGCGCGATCCGGCGGCAGGGCGCGCGCGTTGGTGCGGCTCAAGGCCAGTGCCAGGCTCTGATCGGGCGTGAAATAGCTGGTTTCCAGATCGAGCAGGGTTTCCGCGACGACGAGATAGGCGTCGCGGCCTGCGGCAGGCAGCGAATACGTCCGCCCCGGATAGCTCAACGACCACATCAGCGCCAGAAACGTATCGCGTGACTGGGCTTCTTCAGGGCTGTAGACCGGAGTTTGCATCAGAACGTCTCCATTTCGACGCGAGTCGCCTGAACCTGCCGGAGCAGCGTCTCGTCCGCCTGCTGCTGCGCCTCGGACTGTGCGCGCAGGAACGCTTCAATCGGGTCAGCCTCGATGCGCGCGGTCAGCGCGGCGTCGAGCAGCGCCATCGCCATCGCCTGCTCCAGATCGCGTCCGAGACACATGCCGTAGCCCTCGACGCCGCCGCTGATACGGACGTGCGCTTCGGACGTGAGGATTTCACCGAGGTGAAAGACCGTCCCCTGCGCGCTGTCGATGGCCGGGAGCATCACCAGCCCGGTGCGGCTTTGCAGCACGAGGATGTCACCGAGCCGGGGGATCACCGCTTCGGCCAGCGCTTTGACGGCAGCGGCGGGCGCGTGGCTCAAAATCGTCAGGTATTCAGATTGGGTCAACGTCTGCACTTGAAATCCAATTCTCAGTTGCTCACAACGTAAATTTGTAGGGGCACGGCGTGCCGTGCCCCTACAGTGTAACACAGTGAGGCTCATCAGCTCGGCAGGCTCAGGTCGAGACCGAGCTTGGTAGCGACGTTGCGCAGACCATCGAAGTAAGCATCGTTGCTCTTGAAGCTCGGATCAACCTTGGTCACGTCGATGTAGTAGCGCCCCAGCGCATCGACCACATCCTGATGATTCGCCAGATCGAGCAGCGCCGCCTTGACCGCATCCTTGAACGACTGCGGCAGGTTCTTGTTGATGGCGAAAGGCGTGTTGGGGATGACGTTCGACTGGTGAATGACCGCCAGTTCACCATCCGGGCAGTCGTTATAAATCTGGTCAATCTGATCCTGGGTCATTTTGCCGGTGGCGAAGGGATTGTGCGTGTAATCGCCATCCGGCACGCCGCAAACCGGGTAACCCGCCTTGACCTGATCCGACAGGTTGGCGTCGAAGGTCGCGCCCGCATCGACTTTGCCGTTGGCAACCGCGATCACCGAAGCCGGGTGGCTGCCCGCGAAAATCACCTGCCCGAAGAACGCATCCAGTTGATCTTTGCTGGTGAAGCCTTCAGCGTCCATGATGTCGGTGGCGGGAATTTCGTAACCGCTGGTCGAAGCCGGGTCGCTGAACGAGAAGGTCTTGCCCTTCAGGTCGTCAATCGTCTTGATGCCCGAACCCTTCTTGGTGAAGATCACGCTGTAATAGCCGGGCAGAATGTTCGTGTTCACGTCCGTGAAGTAGTTCCCGACGACCAGCGCTTCGGCGTTGGCCTGTTCTGCGGCGATCAGATACGAGAACGGGCCGACCTCGAAGGCGTCGGCGCGCCCTGCGCGCATGGCCTCGATCACGGCATTGTAGCTCGTCCCGGTGATGACGACGGTGCGAACGCCGAGTTCTTTGGTCAGATAATCGGCCAGCGGCTGGTTCTGGGCAAGCGCCTTGTCAATGTTGTCGCCGGGGTAGACGCCGATGATGAAGGTATCCGGCCAGCCCGTCTTATCGACAGCAGCGGCGGTGGCTTCCGGCGTGCCGCTCTGGGCAGAGGCGAGGCTCAGGCTGAACAGCGACACGATCAGGACAGCAATCAGGGCGAGTGTTGATTTCTTCATGTGCAAATGGTCTCCCTCAAAGACTGAATACACCAATGAATGACTGCGCCGCCTCAAATGAAGCGCTTGCGCAGAGAACTACTGAAACGGTCAACCATCGTCACGGCGACCACTAAAACAATCACCGTACCGAATACCTTCGGATAGGCGCTGAAGCCCATGTATTCAAAGAGCAGATAGCCGATGCCGCCCGCGCCCACGTAGCCGAGGATCGTCGCCGTGCGGACGTTGTGCTCGAAATAGACCAGCGAATACGAGATCAGCAGCGGCAGCGCCTGCGGGATCACCGCGTAGATGAAGGTTTGCACGCCACCCGCGCCTGCCGCCCGCAGCGCCATCACCTGCTGCGGATCAATCTGCTCGATGGCTTCGGAATACACGCGGCTGAGTGACCCCACCGAGCCAAAGGCCAGCGCCAGCACACCGGGAAACGGCCCCAGACCAACGGCGGCGACGAACAGCAGCGCGACCACCAGTTCCGGGATCGAGCGTAGGAAGTTGAGGATGAAGCGCACGCTCTGGTAAATGAGTGGATGCGGCGCGGTGTTGCGCGCCGCCAGCAGGCTGATCGGCAGCGACATCAGCACCGCGCCGAGTGTACCGATCACAGCCATCTGCACGGTGACGACCACCGCGCTCACGACAATCGGCCAGCCGATTTTAAAAGCCTGGCCGAACAGGTTAATCGTAGTGATCGTGCCGCTTTGGAGTTCAAACTCCGGCGGAACCATCAGCTTGAGCAGGCCGGCCATGCCGTTGAAAGCATCCATGATGCCGCTCACGCGGTTGATGTCGCTGGGACGCGACGCATCCCAGCACCACGCCAGCCCCAGCACAATGACCAGCAGCAGCACGATGCTGCGCAGGCTGATGCTCGGAAATGGGCGCAGCAGTTTTTCGCGCAGCGCTTCTGGCGAAATCGGCGGATTGGATCGGGAAATGGGTTGCTCTTGAGTCGCCATCGCTTAGATTCCTGCTGCTACTTCATTGGATAGGCCGCGATCCCAGTTCGGCTGGCTCACCGGAACTTCCGTGAGGCGCTGTTCATCCCTGTCGAAGCGATAGATACGCTCCAGCGCCTCGTCGTCGAGCGCGGCAGGTACGTCATCGAATACGACCAGCCCCTGCGCGATCCCGATCAGGCGGTCGCAGTAGAGCTTTGCCAGATCGACGTGGTGAATGTTGATTAAAGTGGGAACGCCTTCCTCGCGGGCGATTTTGGCGAGGTAGCCCATCACCTGCCGCGCCAGTTCGGGGTCGAGGCTGGCGACGGGTTCGTCGGCCAGCAGAATTTTCGGCTGCTGGCTCATGGCGCGGGCAATCGAGACGCGCTGCTTCTCGCCGCCGGAAAGCTGGTCGGCGCGGTTGTTGGCGCGCATCAGCAGGTTGACCCGTTCGAGGTTGCGCACCGCCAGCGCCCGATCTTCGCGGCTGAAGAAGCCAAGCCAGGTCGCAATCGAGTTGTTGTAACCGAGCCGCCCCGTCAGCACGTTGGTGATCACGGGCAGGCGCTCGATCAGGTTGTATTCCTGCCAGATAAAGCCGACAGTGCGGCGCAGTTCGCGCAGTTGACGCTCGTTCATCCGGGTCACATCCTGACCATCCAGCACGACCGTGCCGGAGGTCGCTGGTTGCAGCCCGTTGATGCAGCGCAGCAGCGTCGATTTGCCCGCCCCGGAGCGACCAATAATGGCGACGACTTCGCGCGGCTCGATACTCAGGCTGATCGATTTCAACGCCTGCGTGCCGTTGGGATAAACCACCTGTAAATCTTCGATTTCCAGCATGGACATAAGACGCATCCTGACATTCGGTCTCAGTGGACACGAATGTAATCGGCGCGTTTTAAGCAGCGTTTACGCTGATGTGAAGCTGTGCGGGGATTATGGTGATCGCAGATTTAAGGTAGTGCCGAATAATTTAATTAAAGGGGATTATCCCTTCTCGACTCCTATTGTAGGGGCGCAGCGTGCTGCGCTCATTCGTATCAATTTAAGGTTTCTGATTTTGTCCTCATCCCCTACCTCTTCTCCCTGAGGACTGAGGAGAGGACATGGTTGAAATTGAGAGAAAATCTGACGCACGGATCGTAGGGGCGGGTCTAAGACTCGCCCTCACGCGGATAAATTCGTCTCGTGACCAGCCCAACCCCAAAAGGTGTCCTCTCCTCAGTCCTCAGAGCGTTTCTGGAAAGCGGGAGAAATACCGCCCATTCGAGGGAGTTTTCAGAAACCCTCTCAGGGAGAGGGGAAATCCAGTTTCCGGGTTTTAAAGTCCCTCTCCATGAGGGAGAGGGATTGAGGGTGAGGGCGCTTGTTAAGCGAGAAAAGTTCATAACACACGCTAGTCCGCAGCGGCGCCAAAGCGCGTGATCGCAAAGGCGGAAATGCCGGTTTCAAGCGGCAGATTCAGCGCCCAATCCGCCGCGAGCTTGCCGCTGTAAGGGCCAAGCTGCAAGCCTGATGCGCCGTGTCCGGTTGCGACGAACAGGTTGCTG
>DASZXN010000470.1:0-2251 GCA_035545875.1 Phototrophicaceae bacterium | reverse complement strand
TATTTTCTGCACCAGCGCGTTTGACGGGGCGAAGTCGATTGAGCACGGCAAAGTCCTTTTTGCTATGGACTCTAGCGCAAATTTGGCCTTGGCAAACAAAAGGTTGGCTAAGGCGACGGTTTGTTTATTTCGTGACCAGCCACGTCCCGGCGATCAGCAGGGTGACGCCGAGCGCGCGCGTGGCGTTGAAGGTGTGCTGCGGCATCCCGAACAGGCCGAAGTGATCGACAATGATGCCGACGAGCAGTTCCGCCAGAATCAGCAGCGCGACTGAAAACGTCCCGCCCGCGCGCGGCAGCGTGAACGAGAGCGTCAGGTAGAGGATCACGCCGCTCACACCCGCCAGCAGAAACGGTCTGGGCAGGCTGTTGACTTCACTCAGGTTGACGCCGCCGACGAAGATCAGCAGAATCGCCGAGACCAGCGCCCCGCCGAGGTGAATGATCAGGCTGGTGGCAACCGGGCCGAGCCGCTGGCTCATCGCGCCGGAAGCCGGAACTTGCAGCCCGACGGCGGCTCCGCCGATCAAGCCGATCACGACGACGGTGATGATGTCAGCGAGGCTATTCACGATTGGCTCCTCGGCGGCGCATCCGCGCGATCACGCGCGGCATGATCTGCGTATAACCCTGATACAGCGGCGGATAGGGCGCGTAATCCCACGCGCCGACGTGCCGCGTGACCGTGCCGCGAAAGCCACGCTTGAAATTGTAGACGCCCCACATGCTGTCGCTTTCACTAAAGACGTTCGGCGCGCCCCAGAAGTCGTAGAGCGCGTAACCCTGCGCTTTCGCCCAGCGGATCGCTTCCCACTGGAGCAGATAGTTCGGCATCTTCTCTCGATCTACATTGGACGACGCGCCGTAGAAATACCAGCATTTCCGTCCGAAGTGAAAGAGAATGACGTGCGCGATTGGCTGGCCGTTCGCCTCGGCAATCAACGGGCGCGCGAGACCCGCGCTGATGAAGTCGCGCCACGCCTGCTCGTAATATTCCGGCGGGCGGATCAGAAAGTGATCGCGCTCGCCCGTCGTTTTGTAGAGATCGTAGAGGATGGGCAGGTCGGCAATCGTTCCGGCACGGACGGTCACGCCTTCGCGCTGGGCGACGCGGACTTTGCGACGGGTGTTCTGGCTCATGGCGGCGAGCAGAGCGTCCTCGGAGGCGCTGAGGTCGATGACGATGGTATTGCGGAACTGCACCTGATCATCCGAGAAACGCCAGCGCTGATCGCGCAGAATCCTCATGAAATTCTGCCCGACCGGATTGGGTGCGTCGCTGCCATCGCCGTCCTGCGCGGTCTCCGCTGGAACTCCAGTGGCGGCGATCACGTCCGGGTCGAGCTTGAGCCAGAGGGCGCGCTGCTGGCGCGCCAGTTTTTGCAGGTGGCGCAGCACTTCAATGACGAGTTCGGCGTCGGCGTAGTCGAGCGCCGGGCCTTTGGGCGCGTACATCACTTTGAACGGGCCAACGCTGCGCACGCCGACCGAGGCCAGCGCGACCATTTGGCCGTCGCGCTTGAAGGCGAGGCGGATCGGCTGCCAACCGGTCGTCACGCGCTTGAACTCACCCCATTCCCACGTTTGCAGGACATGCGCATAGGGCAGGGTTCGCAGGGTGGCGTTCCACTGCTCGCGTGCGGTGATGTTGCTGACGGTCAGCATCAGGCGTACTCCGGCGGGAACTCAAACCCGTCATCGCCGCCGTAGCGAACCTGAAGCTGCCGTTCACCCGCAAAACCCCACGTGATGAAGGTTGGCGGGTTCAGAAAATGACGATAGGCAGCGGCCATTTGCTTGGCGGCCTGCCGAAAGGGAACTTTGCCGACGCCTGTGCCTAAGCCGGGGCAGGCGATAATCTCGATTGTGCGCTCGGCGCTCGTGTTGTGCTGACGAACGGCGAGCAGCAGCGCCCACATCGCCTTATAGACATTATCGGTGTGCGCGATGATCATCGGGACGCGCATGGTCGGCGTGTGAGCGAGAAACGGATGCTGGTTGTGCTGCGTTTCGACGATGATCGACGAGCCAACAGGCTGCTCGCCGAGGAAATCGTCCAAAATGCGCTGCTGAACGCGCTGCATCAACTGAACGCCGAAATAGCGCGTGATTGCCAAATCGACGCCGCCGTCCATCAGGCCAAATGAGTTGGCGGGGCTGACCAGACAGTCGTAAGCAGGCAGACTCTCGAAGTGGCCTTGCACAATTTCGACGTTGGGCAAATCCGCGAACTTCTCGCGCCACGCATCGCA
>DASZXN010000469.1:0-10404 GCA_035545875.1 Phototrophicaceae bacterium | reverse complement strand
GCCAGCAGCGCGACGGCAATCGCGTCGAAGCCGACGCCCGCGAAGAACTCCGGTTGCATGTTGTGCTGCACCGCCGTGATCTCGATGGTTCCCGCCAAGCCTGCCAGCGCGCCGCTCAAGGCCAGCGCCAGCACGATGTTCCACTTGACGTTCATGCCCGCGTAGCGCGCCGCGTCCGGGTTCGAACCGACCGTGCGCAGCTCAAAGCCGGGCGTCGTCTTGTTGAGGAACCAATCGGTGAACCAGACCGCCCCTAACATCAGGATCAGGCCGATGTGGAGCAGGCCGCGCTGTCCCACCCAGGCCAGCAACAGCCCGCCGACCGCCGTCAGCAGCCCGTAGATCACTGGGCGAATGGCAAGGCGCGGATTGCCTTGCAGCCGTCGCCGCTGACCATATAGACTGAGCAGCAGCACGGCGATCCCGGCGAGGATGAAGCCCCACCAGGGAATTTCCTTGAACGTGGGCATGGTCGCACTGGCGACCAGATAGGGCGTGCGCGGCGTGCTGGCGGTCGTATCGAGCAGAATCACCGGGCTGGGCGACTTGATCATCCAGTCGGTCAGGTCGATGGCGACGTAGTTGAGCATGATCGTGGTGATGACTTCGTGCGCGCCCGTGTAGGCTTTCAGGATGCCGGGAATCGATCCCCAGAGCGCGCCGCCGATGATCCCAACGACGAGACAGAGGGGCAGATGGATGATCAGCGGCAGTCCGGCGAAAATCGGCGAGAAGCCGACCCACGCCGCGATGATCCCGCCCGCGTACAACTGGCCTTCCGCGCCGATGTTGAACAACCCGGCCTTAAAGCCGAGCGCCACCGCCAGCCCCGCGATGATGAACGGGATCGAGCGGATCAGCATTTCTTCAAGGTTGGTCGGGAAGAACAGCAGCGCCGAATCGCCGAGGCGCAGATAAGCCGCCTCAGTGTAATCGTCGCTCGGATTGTTGGGCGTGTTATTGTTGTTCGGGATAATACCGCCCAGCGCGGTCGAGTGATCGATCAGCAGACGATCACCGGGGCGACTGACGACCAGATTGCTCGCCAGCGCCTTATCCAGTTCCGTATTGATTGCGGTCGTCACGTCGTTGTTGGTCAGCAGGTTGGCTGTGTAGAGCGCGCGCACGATTTCAATTTGATCGGCGAGCGCCTGTACATTAACCACGCCCGCTTTGTTGATCGTCGCCAGCGTCGTCACCGCCGTGCGTGCCGTGTCCGCGCCGCCGTTGAGCGCGACGATTTTGAGGATCGCCTGTGCGTCCGCCGAGAGTGTGCCATCAGCATTGACCGGATTGATTCCGGCTTTGGCGAGCGCATCGACGTTCTGTTCGGCGCGCTCGACGCGCGCGATGCCGTCCGCCACGACCAGCTTGAGCGCCGCTAACACGTCCGCGTCACTCATCGACGGGATCGTCGGGAACTGCGTGTTCAGCGCCGAGCGTTGATCGGCGGTCAGCGCGGTCGCGGAGCCGTACTGCTGCGCCAGAGTACCCGCTTCGGTGCGATCCATCTGCGCCAGCGCGTCGATCAGCGGGCGCATCGCCTTGAGCTTATCTACGCCAATCGTGGCGATGTCGTTGATGCTGGCCGAGAGCGTTTTCAGATCGTTCGCGGAGATATTCGGGAGCCTGGCAAGCACGTCACCGAACTGCTGCACGTTGGCGACGCCAATCGTCACCAGATCAGCCACCTGCCGCGAGGTCACACGCAGGGTACGATTTTGCAGCTTGGTGCTCTGTTCCAGCGCCAGAAATTGATCGAGGTTACTGCGCGACACCTGCCGATTGATCGCCACGCCAATCGAGCCTTCGAGCAGCGCGCTGTAGGCGGTTCCAGCGATGTTCAAGCCCTTGTTGAAGTCGCCGCCGCCGCCCGTGAACACCATGAACGGGATCGTGATCAGCAGGGCCGTGATGACCGCCAGAATCGGCACGAGCGAAGGCGAAATTCGCTGCCATGCCCGCGCCAGTGCAGGCGGCTGGCGTACTGGCGCTGCCGTTGGAGCCGTTGGTACCGTGTCAGCCATTCACCGCCCCCTCCGGTTTGACGCCGGCCATCAGCAAGCCGCAGACGTTGCGCGTCGCCGCCTCGACGGGCAGCGTATCCATGATCCTGCCCTCGAACATCACCACCACCCGATCCGACAGCGAGAGGATTTCGTCCAGTTCCGCTGAAACCAGCAGCACACCCGCGCCTTCGTCGCGCTGCCGAACAATCTGCTTGTGGATGTACTCAATCGAGCCAACGTCGAGACCGCGCGTCGGCTGCGCCGCGATCAGCAGGCGGTTGTGGCGCGAAAACTCGCGCGCGATGATCACTTTTTGCTGGTTGCCGCCCGACAGCTTATTGATCGGCTGGTTAATGTTGGGCGGGCGCACATCGTATTCTTTGACCAGCAGCGCCGCCTCATCCTCAATCGCCCGCTCGTTGGTGACGATGCCCTTCGAATAGGGATCGACGTAGTAGGTTTGCAGGACGAGGTTATCCTTGACCGGAAACGCGCCGACCATGCCGTTCTTCTGGCGATCTTCCGGCACGTGCGCGACGCCCGCCTCGGTGATCCGGCGCGGCGGCGCGTTGGTCACGTCCTCGCCGTTGATGACGATCTCGCCGCTCAGACTGTGACGTAAGCCTGTAATCGCCTCGACCAGTTCGGTCTGACCGTTGCCCTGCACGCCCGCGACGCCGACGATCTCGCCTGCCCGCACTTCCAGCGAAATCCCCCTGACCGCTGTCAGATCACGATCATCGTGAACTACCAGATCGCGGATTTCCAGCACCGGGTCGGCAGGCCGGGACTTCTCCTTCTCGACTTCGAGCAGCACCTCGCGCCCGACCATCATCTCCGCGAGCGATTCCTCGGTCGCGCGACCGGGATCGGCGTGGCCGACGACCTTGCCGCCGCGCAGCACGATGATCTCCGCGCAGATTTCCAACACTTCCTTGAGCTTGTGGCTGATGAAGATGATGCTCACACCGCGTTCCAGCAGCGCCCGCATGATCTCGAATAAGCCTTCGGCTTCCTGTGGTGTCAGCACCGCCGTCGGCTCATCGAGGATCAGGATGTCGGCTTTGCGATAGAGCGCCTTGATGATCTCGACGCGCTGCTGCACGCCGACGGGCAAATCCTGCACCAGCGCATCAGGATCGACATTGAGGCCGTACTGTTTGGAGATGTCCATGATCTGCTTGCGCGCCTTACGTCGATCCAGAAACGGGCCGCGCGTCGCTTCGTCGCCGAGCATGATGTTCTCGGTCACGCTCAACACAGGCACCAGTTGAAAATGCTGATGCACCATGCCGATCCCCAGCCGAATCGCGTCATTGGGGTTGTGAATCTTGACGGGCTTGCCGTTGACGAGGATTTCGCCTTCATCCGGCTGATACAGCCCATAGATCATGTTCATGAGCGTGCTTTTGCCCGCTCCGTTTTCGCCCAGCAGACCCAGCACCGTCCCTTTGTGCAGCGCGATGTTGATGTGGTCGTTTGCCAGCACGCCGGGGAAGCGCTTGGTCAGGTCGCGGACTTCCAGCACCACCGGAAGGTCAGTCATAAGCGTCTCTCAAGATTACGATCTATTGCTGCACAGTATAACGTTGAAACGAGGAATCGGGAAAGCAGCAGACAGGGTTTTTTAAGCTTTCAGGAATCTCTTAACAATCTGGCGCAAATTGTTTGGTTCGTCATCGAGACAGTGTTCCATTGCGCGCAATTAAACGATCTTTAGACGTTGGCCTTCTACTCTGTAGCCTAGTGAACCCATTCACTTATTTGTATAGCAGAAGGATAAATCGTTATGAAACGTGTCCTCGCCGCCTGTGCTGTACTCGTCGTTCTTTCCGCCGTCGGCATTTCGTTTGTCAACGCGCAAAATCTCACCCTGAGCAGCAGCGTCCCTCACGAAGCTTTACAATGCGCGCTGACGGCTGTCTGCCCACCGACACCTACTCCCGGCGGCAGCGGACATAATTCGCCACATAACCATTCCGGCGACGAAGACGGCGACGGCATCCCCGACGGCATCGATCAATGCCCCAACGACGGCGGCCCGTCCTCGAATCAGGGCTGTCCTATCGGCGCTAACCTGATCGTTCAACCAACCCAATTCGCGCTGCCGCTGCTGCCCAATAACGGCGTCTGTCTGATGGCAACGCGCACGGACGAACCCGTCTATCTGCATGACTATCCATCGCGGTCAGCCTTGAACCTGGACTTGCCGCTGATGGATCCTGCGAAGTTTTATCCGGTCGCTGACAAGATCGTGACGACGAATGGCTCGATCTGGTATGCGACGAATGTTCCATCGACCGATGGGGTCGGCGATTTGGTCACCGGCTATGCCCTCAGCACTGTCGTGCGGCTCAACCAGGACTGCGCCAATCTCTCGGTTGACCATTGGCCGTCGATGTCGCAGGATATGCCCCAAATTGCGCTGCCTCAAAATCTGCAAATCGTCCTCAAGCCGAACGGCCTGCCCAGCCTCGCTACCCAGGCTCCCGGTGGCGACTGTTCATCCAGCTTTGGTATCGATAATGGGTTTGAGTACGATGGTAGTAACGCCAACCAACCCGGCGGCGACAGCGGTTTCGAGTACGGCGGCCTGAGCGCGATCCATTTCTCGTTTGGCATTTTTGGCATCGATAATGGGCTGCCGAACTCCGGCGAGGGCTGCGTCAAATTGGATGCCGATGGGCACGGCTTCGGTATCCTGCCGCCCGATACCAATGCGCTTCCGTTCGCGCTCCACTTCTCGATTGGCTATCCGTCGGACAACCCGAATCAGCTCGCGCTGATTGCGCAGCTTCTGCCATCGAATCAGCCCGATGCAAACAAAGTGGGCGTATCGCTGCTCTGGGACTTGCCATCAGATCCCAGCGCAGCACTCAACTTTGGCATTGACTGGACGCAGGCGGGCGCGGCACATCCGGGAATTGCGCTTTCATGGAATAATCTGCCGCCCGATCCGTGCAAGCCGGGAGATACAAGCTGTGCGGCGAATTCCGGCAAGCAGGGTGTCCTGTTCGGTCTGCTGCCTGCTGTGCAAGGGAGCAGCAATTTGCAGCCGACCGCCTACTTCTTCCCGAACGGCTTTGATCCGAGTATCGGCGGTTTCACGCAGATTGAGCATCAGCCGAACGGCTCGAATCCCGGTGATCAGTACGGTTTTACCCAGATCGAGCGAGGGTCGCAGATTCCGCAAGTCACGCTCCACTTCAGCCAGCCAACAGCACCCTAATCACGCTCGCATAATAGAAAGCGGAGGGGACGACTTGCAATCGCCTCCCTCCGCTCATCACACGGGGCTTGTTGGTCGAAGCTGAGATTACTGAGCTTCGAAATCGACCTTCTCGTAAACGTCCGCCAATGCGAGCACGCATTGAATTGACGGGAGTTCCAAACGGCTCTCCAGCCCAACGGCATCCGAGAGCAGCCATTCGTGATTTGGCTGGCGCAGATAGCGCTCGATACGCGGCTGATCCTGCGCGATCAGTACGTACTCTTGCAGCGACTCCAGCGCGCGATAATGCTGGAATTTCTTGCCGCGATCATAAGTCTCCGTTGAAGGTGACAGCACCTCGATAATCAGCGTCGGGTTCAGCAGCGTATCCTGCTGATCGTCCTCAAGCTGTGGCGGCTCGCAAACCACACAACCATCAGCATAAGTATACAGCCCGGTCTTTTCCACTTTCAGACGCATAGCACTTGGGAAAACCAGCACAGGACGTTTGCGTAACTGAGCGTGCAAGCTAGCAAGTGTAGAAATCTGAATTATGCTGTGTCGGTGAGTTGCGCCCGACATCAGATAAACGACACCATCGCGAAATTCGTGTTTTTCCTCGCTGGCGCGTTCCATTTCAAGGTACTGTTCGACTGTCTGGATCGCTGCTGCCATCAACTACACTTCCGAAATCAGCCAAATCGTGGCTCACGCCTGATTTAGCACGTCGAGCACCCGATCATGCAGCAGGCCGTTGCTGGCGACAACCTGCGTGCCTGTGTAGAGATTGGTCGTGCCGCCGTCCCAGTCAGTCGTCTGACCGCCCGCTTCCTGCACCAGCAGAATCCCGGCCAGACAATCCCACGTGTTGAGACGATTTTCCCAGTAGCCATCGAGCCGACCAGAAGCGACGAAGGCCAGATCGAGCGCCGCCGAGCCGAAGCGCCGCAGATCGCGGACAGCCATGAGCATCGCCGTCCACTGCGGCAGGTTGTTGTTTTGGATTGCATGGCGGTCGGTGGGGAAGCCGCTCGACATAACGGCGCGGCTCAGGTCGGCGGTGCGCGTCACGTGGATCGGCTTGCCATTGAAGGTCGCGCCAAAGCCGCGCGCCGCGCTGAACAACTCCTGATAGACGGGGTTGAACACCACGCCGACCACCGGACTCAGATGACGGTCAGCCAGCGCGATGCTGATCGAGAAAAAAGGGATGTTGTTGGCAAAGTTGGTCGTCCCATCAATCGGATCGACGTACCAGACGTACTCCGCTGACGGATCATCCGTGCCTGCTCCACCGCCCTCCTCACTGTGGATCGGAAAGGAAAATTGTTCGCGCAGCGCCTTGACGATCACGGCTTCCGAGGCTTTGTCGCCTTCGGTCACCACGTCATAAATGTTGGCCTTGATCGTCTCGTGATGCGGCTGATCGTAATACTGCATCACCGTCGCGCCCGCCTGACGCGCAATCGCTTCAACGGCCACGCGGATCGCCTGTAAATCAATTGCCATGAGAACGTCTCCTGAGCAAAATAAGAGCCTATCCACTACCGAGATAGGCTCGCCATAGTTCTAATGGACGCCCGAACCGGGCCGTATGCCGCCAAAAGGCGGTCAATCAAAGGTAATTTATGGTCTTCAGTTGGAGAGACTAGACTGTCATAACAGCGCTGGCTTGTTTTCCTTTTGGCCCTTCCGTGATTTCGAACTCGACTTTGTCCCCTGCTTCCAATTTGCGGTAACCGGATGACTGGATGGCGGTATAATGCACGAATACGTCAGGACCATTTTCCGGCGTAATGAAGCCATAGCCTTTTTCAGCGCTAAACCACTTCACTACACCTCGAATACGTTGTGCCATTGCTGCTAAAACTCCATATTGCTCAAAACTGTTGCGAGAGTTGCCCTCACACTTCAGGTTCCGCAAGGAGGAGAACTGGGGTGATATACGGCACTTTGAAGTCTAGTGCATTTCGCCTTCCCTTGTCAAGCAGAACACTACGATAAATGACGAGCGCCGTTATTATTACTTTCTCACAAAAAGCGCTAAGGTGTCGAGATAATAAGTCTGTGGGGCAGTATCAATCGGCTGCGCGATTTCCAGCCGATAGCCCTGCGGCTCCAGCCGCTTGGCGTCGCGTGCCAGCGATGCCGGATCGTCGCTCACGTAAACGATCCGCTGCGCCTGCGTGCCCACGAGCAAATCGATCACTTCCTTGCTCAACCCGCGCGACGACGGATCGACAATCGCCGCGTCGTAAGCCTCCGCTTCGCTTCCCGAAGTTAGCGTGTCAAGCACTTCTTCGACGCTGCCCTCGATCACGTCCACGTTGTCAAATCTTGATAAATTCTCATCTGCGTCCGTGACGGCAGGCGGATAGCTCTCGACCAGCGTGACCAATGACGCCTTGGGCGCGGCAAAGGCGCTGAACACGCCCACCCCGGCATACAGGTCAAGCACACTTTCGCCGCCGCGCAGATCGAGCAGCGCCATCACCTGATCGATCAGGTTGGGCATCTGCGACAGGTTCGGGCGGAAGCTGCTCCCTGCCGTGACACGAAAGGTCTGCCCGTTGATGGTGTAGTTTATGTGCGAGTCGCCGATCAGGTTCATCGGCTCGTTGTCGGGCAGCAGCACGTTGACACTGGCGGGCAGATCGGTTTCCAGTTCGGGCGCGTCGTCCTGCGCCAGCGACAGCACGATCATGCGCGCACCGTCGCTGCCGAGTTGCAGCCTGACGCGCTTGATCCCCTCCAAATCGAGATCAAGCTGGTTGTACAGGTCGAGCAGATCGGGATGGAGGATGTGGCAGACCTCAATCGGGAAGTACGATTTGCCATCCGCGCTTGGAAACGCCAGTTGGTGATCCGGCGTGACGTTGAACGTCATCTGATAGTTGTAGCCCCACTGATCCGGGCTGGCGATCACCGGACGCAGCGCCGCCTCGATCTGCCGATCTGACAGGCCGCCGAGCCGCCCTAGCTGATCGGCGAGGATGTCCTGCTTGAGCAGAAGCTGCGCCTCGTAGCTGATGTGCTGCCACTGGCAGCGACCGCAGCGCCCCGGCCCGAAATGCGGGCAAATCGGGTAAACGCGGTCGGCGGAGGCTTCGAGCAGGGTCACGCCCTCGGCGATAGTATGGCGCTCGGCCTGCTCGACCGGGCGGGCGATCACGCGCTCGCCGGGGATCGTGTACGGCACGAACACGGGGCGCCTGCCGCGCATCCCGACGCCGTAACCGCCGTTGGCAACTGAATCGATGGTCAGTTCAAAGGTATTTTGAGACATAGCCGAACTTTAACGCAAAGGCATAAAGGATGGAAGATCATAATTTGACGACATCTTCGTTAAAAATTCACGCTTCCTGATAACAATTTCATAACCGACTCCGCGCTATAATGAAAGCAGTCAATGATAAGGAAATGGATCATGAATACGCTGCTCGATCAAGCTATCGCCGAAGTCAGGAAACTGTCGCCGGAAGAACAGGACAGCTTTGCTCGCTGGATGCTGGCCGAACTCGCCAACGTGCAGCAGTGGAACAAGGAAGCTCAGGACAAAGCCGATTCAATGGAATGGTTCGCAGAGGAAGCGCTCGAAGGACATGGCAACCCGCGCTCAGAATGAGAAAGAGTTTTCTCACTGGGAAAATCTCCCCGATGGAGGTCGTCGCTATAGCGTGATCGCGCGGGTATAACTCACGGCTTTCAGCGCATGGTCAAAATCGTTGATCGTGACGAAAACACGCGGTTTGTCATTCAAGAGGTTTATAATGAGGATGGCGAATTGATTGAACGCCATCAGAAATTTCCTGAAGATACAGGACACCAAATCCTGAAAAGTGATGATCAGGAACAGCTAGAATGATCACGCGGCAAACCGTAAGTGAAAAGCTCCTTGCGTATCTCAATGGCGCGATCACGCTGTCAGAATTGGTCGATTGGGCGGAGAACTGCTTCGTCACAGGTGGTTTTGCGCCTGAAGAAGATATTGAACTGCTCACCGATATTGTAATGTACATCGCAGGCGCGGATCGCCCCTATTTCCCGCTCACATGGGAAACCATTTCGGATTTCCTCAATCGGCTTGATTCCCCTGTGAAAGTCGTGCCTCTTAAAATATAAGAGCGGAGGTTCACTCCGCTCTCAGTGTTTATTGGTATTGATTGTCCTAGCTCTTGACTCCTGCGCCGACAATATCGGCCAGTTCCTCTGTGATCTGGTTCAACTGATCGGTTGTCATCTCCGGGTAAATCGGCAGGCTGATGATCGAGTTCGCCGCTTGCTCGGCCTGCGGGAAATCGCCCACTTTCCAGCCGTGATCGGCGAGCGCGGGCTGCAAATGCAGCGGCACCGGGTAGTGAATCCCCGCGCCGATCCCACGCGCATTCAGTTCCTTGAGAATCGCATCACGATCCCCATCCACGCGAATGCAGTAGATGTGATAAATGTGGCGCGCGCCATCCATCTCGGTCGGCGTGGTGATGCCGGGAATGCCTTTGAGCGCCTGATCGTAGTATTCGGCGTGATGATGGCGCGCGGCGTTCCAGTCGTTCAGATGTGGCAGCTTCGCGCCGAGGATCGCCGCTTGCAGCGCGTCGAGGCGCTCGCCGTAGCCGATTTCGTCGTGCTCGTATTTGGTCGTGCGCCCGTGATCCTTCAGCTTGGCGATCTTGTCGGCCAGCACGTCGTTATTCGTGCAGACCGCGCCGCCGTCGCCATAAGCGCCGAGGTTCTTGCCGGGGTAGAAGCTGAAGCAGGCTACATCCCCCCACGCGCCCGCCCGCTTGCCGTTGAGTTCCGCGCCATGCGCCTGCGCCCCATCCTCGATCACGGCGAGATGGTGCTTGCGCGCGATCTCCATGATCGCGTCCATCGGCGCAAGCTGGCCGTACAGATGCACCGGCAGGATCGCTTTGGTGCGCGGCGTGATCGCCGCCTCGATCCTGGCGGGATCGATGTTGAACGTCGCGGGATCGATGTCTACCAACACCGTTTTCGCGCCCAGCGACTCGACCGGTTCGACGGTCGCAATGAAGGTGTGCGGCGTGCTGATCACCTCGTCACCGGGGCCAACGCCGAGCGCCTTGAGCGCCAGAAACAGCGCCCCCGTGCCGCTGGCGACGCCGACACAGCGCTTCGTCCCCTGAAATTTGGCGAAGGCGGCCTCGAAGTCGCTGACTTCCT
>DASZXN010000468.1:0-8022 GCA_035545875.1 Phototrophicaceae bacterium | reverse complement strand
GTATTGCCGGAATTGCCGCCCTCGATGATCAGCGGCTTGCCGCCCACGATCATGCCCGCGCCCAGCCCCGTACCGACCGCCAGCACCATAAAGCGCTCGATTCCGCGTCCGCAGCCGAAAAAGTATTCGCCAAGCGCGTGCGCCGTCAGATCATTGTTCAGGACGACAGGCAGCGGATAGCGTGCCTCCAGCGCGCCACGAATATCGACGTTGCGCAGCGCGGGATTGTTGCCCGCGATGATGGGTCGGCGGCGCTCGTGATCAACTTCGCCGTGCGTCGAAATACCAATGCCGAGCAAATCTGCGCCCCCCGCCGCGATCAGTGCGTCGAGCGCAGGAAACAGATGCGCGAAAAACGGATCGGGGCGGCTGCCTTTCGCATCGGTGGGAAATTTGTTAGAGGTGCGGATCGTGCCGTCCGACTGAACGAGGCCGAGCTTGGTGTACGTGCCGCCGATGTCAATTCCCAAAACGAGTGGCTGGTCGGTCATGATTGTCCTGTCTGAGCGCCGTCGATTGTATCCAATCTGCGCGGGAATCGACGCGCTCGGCCATCCCCGCTACAATTCGCCCATGTTTGAATATTCTGCCGCTCAAATCCTTGCCCTGCTCGCCAGCGACCAACCCACGCCCGCCGCGCGAGTCGCGCTCGGTCGCCAATTGGCTGATTTGCGCGATCCGCGTCCCGGCGTGACCGACCTGAAGATCGATTGGGTTGACGTTCCGGCGGGCAAATTCCTGATGGGCAGCAATCCCGCTATCGATCCCGAAGCCAACCCGCGCGAACTGCCACAGCACACCGTCGCTCTGCCCGCCTTCCGAATCAGTCGCTACCCGATCACCGTCGCGCAGTATGAGCCATTCGTCAACGGGAAGGGCTATGCGCAAGCCGAATATTGGCCTGCCCCCGCGCTCAAGTGGAAAGGCAGCCGTACCCAGCCGGAGATTGGCTGGAATGATCCCAGGTATCACGTCGCCAACCAGCCCGTGATCGGCGTGAATCTCTACGAGGCGCGCGCTTACTGTCGCTGGCTCAGTGAGCAGTTGGGCATGATTGTACGCATCCCCTCCGAAGCCGAATGGGAAAAAGCAGCACGCGCTACGGATGGTCGGCTTTACCCGTATGGAAATGAGCTTGACGAAAGCCGTTTCGCGGATGACGCGCTCGGCATCGATCATCCCTGCGCGGTTGGGCTGTTTCCGAGCAATGCCTCACCCTATGGCGTGCTCGACCTGTGCGGCAACGTCTTCGAGTGGACGACCAGCCTGCTGCGCGATTATCCCTATCTCGCGGACGATGGGCGCGAAGCCCCGGAAAAGGCCGGATCGCGCATTTTTCGCGGCGGATCGTTCAACACGCCTGCCGCGTTCTCGCGCTGCGCCTTCCGCAGCCATTTCTATCCGCACGCCGGCTACGATTGGGTCGGTTTCCGCGTCTGCACCAGCGAATAGGTTTGTTGGGCAGCCGACCCTTATGCTGGACACCGCGTCGAGAAATCGACGGATCGGCATGAAGTAGTTATAATGCCCGCAATAGATGCTTCATGACGATAGTTTGAGGGGCAGTCTTATGAAATTGATCGTCGCCATCGTGGATGACAGCGATGTGACCGAGGTGCTGACCGCGCTCACGGGTCAACGCTTCAGTGTCACGCGGGTCAGCAGCACCGGCGGGTTACTCAGTTCGGGCAACTCTACCCTGCTGATTGGAGTCGATGAGAAGAACGTGCCGGAAGTCATGTCGGTGCTCGCTCATGTAGCGCCGCTGCGTCAATCGGTCATGCCCGCCACCTATGAAGGGAACGTCATCCTCACCAGCCTGGTCGAAATTCAGGTGGGCGGTTTCCAGTCCTTTGTCCTCAATGTCGCTCATTTCGAGCAGGTGTAAGCCATGTCCAAACTGATTCTCGCTATCATTTTCCACGCCGAAGCGGTTGATCCGCTCTCCGAAGCGCTTCTTGCCGGGAATTATTCCGTGACCAAGATCAGCAGTATGGGCGGATTTCTGCGCCGCCAGAACACGACCTTCGTGATCGGCGTAGAAGAAGCACGTTTGCAGGGCGCGATGCAGATCATCCGCGACGTGTGCGCACCGTTCAGTCGCCCGGAAGGTCATGCCGCCACGATTTTCGTGCTCGACGTAGCTGAGTTCGCTCGCGCTTAGTTTCAGTCCATAGGCGCAGGCGCAGGTCGAGGTAAGGTATCGTTTAATTATCAGCATCGACTGTTGATGCGCCCAATTGCGTTGCATCGTCGGCGGGTGGAATGTTGAGCGGCGTATTCAGACTGATAGTACGGCGCGTCACGAGCGGCGCGTCGTTAAGCCCAGCAGCGGAATTCGTGTGTTCTGCGCCCAGCAGCGCCGTTTGCAGCGCCTGAGCCAGTTCCGGCGCGCTGGCATAACGGGCGCTGGCGTTCTTGCGCGTCGCCTTCTGAATCACCTCGTTGACCGCATCCGGCAGATCGCTTAAGCGCGGGAGCGGTTCGCGCAGGTGCTTGAACACCAGTTCCGACGCGGAGGCATCGCCATAGGGATGTTTGCCCGCGAGCATCTCGTACAACACGATCCCCAGCCCATACACGTCCGTTTGCGGCGTGACCTGCTGCCCGGCGATCTGCTCTGGCGAGACATAATGCAGCGATCCAGCGATCCCTTCGTCCGCTGACTGCCCCAGCCCGGAAACTTTGGCGATACCGAAATCGGTCAGGTAGGCGTTGCCATCTTCGTCGAGCAGGATGTTATCCGGCTTGATGTCGCGGTGAATCACGTTCTGGCGATGCGCCGCCGCCAGCCCAAGCGCGACCTGCCCGATCACACGCACCACGACCTCGTGCGGCAGCATAGCGCCATTCAGCGCGTCGCGGAGTGTGCCGCCGCGTATAAAGCGCATGACCAGAAACGCGCCCTCGTCGTCGCGCCAGTAATCATAAAGTGGGACGATGTGCGGGTGCTCCAGCCGGGCGACCAGATGCGCCTCGGCATCGAACCGCTGGATGAACTCGGCCTGATTCGCGTACTGCGGCAGAATCACCTTAATGGCAACTTCCCGATCCACGACGGGCTGATAGGCGCGATAGACCAACCCGAAACCGCCGCTGCTGATCGTCTCACGAATCTGGTAGCCGTTGATCACGCGGTAGGCCAGATCGCCGTGCGTGATCGACCATTCTTCCGCCGCGCCGCGCACCAACTGAGCGCGCAGTTCTTCACTGGGCGCGGTCGCAGCGATTTGATCGACCAGCGCGCGGGCTTCGCTGAATTTCTGCTCGGCTTCTTCAGACCGCATGAGAAAGCGGTACAACTCACCGAAGGCCGCCTTGACGCGCCACAGGGTCGTCAGCAAATGATGATCGTCAGCCAATTGCTCGGCAGCACGGAAAGCCGCTTCCGCCTTCGGCGCGAGATCGGCGGGCGTGCCGCGACCGGCGCGCATCAGCCCGGTGAGCGCTTTGCCCCGCGCCAGCGACACCATCAGAATGCCATGCTCGCCACGCTCGTCCACGCCGGGCGTAGACGAGAGCATCGTATTCAGTTGGCTCATCGCTTCGTCAAAGTGATCGCGGGCAAGTTCAAGCTGAACGCGCCCCATCCACAACATGCGCTCGGCCAGCGACTTGGGCGGCAGGTTGAAGTCGAGCAGCGTATTGAGCGCCGTTTCCGCCTGATCGAGCTTTCCGAGACGAATATCAATCAACACCAGCAGCGAGGTCAGCACACGCTCCCAGTACGGCGCGTTGACTTTCCGGGTCAGTTCCAGCGCGGGCAGCACCACGTCGAGCGCCATCTGTGGAGCGCCCATCTCCATCAGGATATTCGCGCGTGAGACGGCAGCATCAATCTGCCACTGCTGATGATCGATCTCCAGCGCAATCTGCGTCGCTTCGTCGATGTGCCGCATCGCCTGAGTGTAGTCGCCGCTGCGCCCCAGCAGCATCCCGAAAATCGAGTTCAAAAAGGCTTCGTTGGAACGCCAGCCAATTGAGCGGGCAATCTGAAGCGCTTCTTCCATCGCGGCGATCCGCTTCTCGAAGGGGATCGGCTGCGGCGACACCGAAACATCGCCGGACAGCGCGATCAGCGCCTGCCCTACCAGCGCCTGCGCGATCAGCGGCTTGGCATCACGCTCGCGCGCCATTTTCAACACACGATCCGAGTAGCGCTCGGCGGCGACGAAATCGCCGTAGATGCTTTCGGTCATACCGAGCAAATCGAGCGATTCGAGGACGCCATCCTGATTGTCCTGCTCCTCGAACAGGCGCAGCGCTTCCTGCTCGTATTGCAGCGCGACTTGCAGGTCTTCCTGATTGGTGTGCCAGTTACCCAATCGATTGAGCGCCGAGGCCAGCAGCCGGGGTTCATCCAGTTCACGCGCCAGATCATAGGCGCGGCGGTAATACGTCCCGGTTTGCGCGTAATCGAGGCTTGCCCAGAGCGCGCCCAGATCGATCAACGCCTGCCACTCACCTGGGCGATTTGCCTGCTGCTGCGCGGCGGCTAAGGCCGCCTCATAATCGCCTCGTGCCGCCTCGAACGCGCCGATCCGTTCGTGCAGCGCGCCGCGCTCGCGCAGCACACGAAAGCGATCCGCGTCAGCGGGATCGGAGGTCAGCAGCGCATTGCCGTAGTAGCTGATTGCTTCGGCGTTGGCGTACATGCGCGCCGCATACTCCGCCGCCAGCAGATAGAAGCGTTTGGCAGCGGCATTTTCGCCCGCTTCCATGAAGTGATGGCCGATGGTCGCTGCGAGATCGTGGGCACGTTCAGGATAGAGCGTTTCCAGCGCGTGGCCGACGGCGTGATGCAACTGGCGCCGCTCGTCGGGCAGGAGCGAATCATAACTGGCTTCCTGAACGAGCGCGTGCCGGAAGCGATATTCGAGTTCGGGATCGACCTGCGTCAGTTGGATCAGGCTGGCGGTTTCGAGTGCGCTCAGGCGCGTCATCAGCGCAGCAGCGGCATCGCCGAGTACAGCCTGAAGCACACGCACGCTGAACTGCCGTCCAATCACCGATCCGACGCGCACGATCCGCTGCACGTCCTCTGGCTGACGCTCGATACGCGCCAGCAGCAGGCCGTTCAGACTATCGGGGACGTGAGACGAAGCAAAGGTTTTATCGCTCACCCAGCGATCCGACTCGCGCCGAATCGTGCCATCTTCGATCAGCGCGCGCACCAGTTCCTCGACGAAAAAGGGGTTGCCTTCGGCTTTGCTGCGGACTGCCTGCATGACCTGGGTCGAGATCGTGTTGGTCGCCAGCAGCGTCGCCAGCAGATGTTGACTATCCGCATCGGTGAGCGGCTTGAGCTGGATTTCGGTCAGCGCGTCGCCGAGAATGTCACGCGCGACCACGACGAGCCGCCAACCGGGAACGTCCCGCTCCGGGCGCGTGGTGAAGCAGAACAGCACGCGCATCATCGGGATCAGCGGCAGGAGCTTCGTCAGCACCTCGACGGACGACGTGTCCGCCCAGTGAATATCTTCGCAGACCACAACCAGCGGCGCGGCGGCGGCATTCGCCGTCAGAAAACGTCGAAAGGCTTCGGCATACTGCTGCGCCAACGCCTGTGGATCGAGCCGCTCGACGCGCTCGGCGGCTGCGCCGCTGAGTTCGAGGCCGAGTAAATGCGCGAGATAGGGATATACGTCGAGGGACGACGCGCCGAATAAGCGATCCGTGTGTTCGAGCAGTGCTGCGCCTGCTTCCCCTTCACCCACGTCGAGGAGCGAACGCAGCAGCGCGATGATCAGTTGATACGGGAAGCCAAGCTCAACCGCCTGACACTGGCCTTCGACCCAGCGCACGGTCTGACCGCTGCGCCATTCGCTCAGGAGGCGGCTTTTGCCCAGCCCCGGCTCGCCGACCAGCATGACAGCGCGCCCAAGCCCGGCCTGAACCGCCGTACTGAGCGGGCGCAGCCGTTCCAGTTCGGCATCCCGCCCGACAAAGACGCGCGCCAGACCCTCCAGGCCACGTGCGCGCAGCGGCGAGCCACAATGGATGCAGATGTCTGCCGAATCGGGATTAGGGCTGCCACAATTTGCGCACTGCATCTGCGCCTCCACGAAGATCGTCGTTCATAAGGATGAGTCAAGTATAGGCGATGCTTCGTTACAGGGCGAATAAGCGAATGGTTACTCAGTCAGTAAAATAGTCCGCTAACGCGCGCTCACCCACTTCAATTTTGAACGGCAGGATATTCTCTTTGGGCGGCAGCGGGCAGGTTGCGTAAGGCGTGAAAGCGCAGGGCGGGTTATAGGCTTTGTTGAAATCGAGTGTCGCCGTGCCATCAGCGTTGAGCGGTGCGTAGAGAAAGCGCGCGGCGCGATAGGTGTGCGGACTGGCATCCCGAAAGACGAACCAGACCTCATCAGCTTTCGAGCTAAACGCTTCCAGCCGAACGCTGTGCCCCGCCAGATCAAACTCAACGTAGCCGGGATTCTCGGTTGGCTCAATGATGCCGACTACCGACATGATGTCGAGTATCCGCATTTCGGGATGCGGCGTGTACTTCGCGTTCACGCGATAGCTCGGATCAACCGGAAACCAGACACGCCCCCTGAAGTTTTTACGCGCTGGATTCGCGCTGTCGCGCACACGGATGCCATATTGATCGCCACGCCGGATCAGGTAAAAGTTGACGCTGCCAATCTCGATGCGCGTTGGCCCCTGCGGTTCGTGATCGGAATGCAGCGTGATCGTTTGCGCAGGCTGACCGTCCGCCGTCACAGGAACATCAGTGGTGACGCGCAGCGTAGCAACCGAATCGGCAAAGTCGATGAAGCCGACCTGTTTCGGCGCGCTTTCCGGCAGCAGAATATCCGCAATGGGATCACTGCCGAGCGTATTTGCGCCGGGATGCAGCCAGTAGAGTCCGGTTAGCGTCAGCCAGCCCGTTTCCGAGCGCAGCCGTTCCTCGATCTCGCGCCGCCAGGTCTCGATTTCCGCTTCATAAGCGCGCACCTGCGCCGCATCGGTCGGTTCAGTGATCGTCGTCATGCTCAAAATCCTATCGCTCAACTGCGCTGTACAGAAATTATTCCCCTTCTGAGTCAGCGTGTAAAGCGGCACATAGGGTCTGCGCAGCGAAATGGATATAATCCACCTGATCAAGCCGCGAAGGAGGGCAGCATGGAATTCAGACAGTTGGGTGGCTCCGGGTTGAAAGTTCCGGTGCTGAGTTTAGGCACGGGCACGTTTGGCGGTCGGAAAGATCATTTGGGCACATGGGGCACGACCGATGTCGCCGAAGCGACGCGGATGGTCGATCTGTGTTTGGACGCAGGCGTCAACATGTTCGATACCGCCGACATCTACTCAGCGGGCGCGGCGGAGGAAATTCTCGGTCAGGCGATCAAGGGACGACGGGATCAGTTGATCATCTCATCGAAAGCGACGTTTCGGCTCGGCAGCGGCCCCAACGACGTAGGCTCGTCGCGCTTTCACCTGATCACCGCCTGCGAAGCCAGCCTGCGCCGCTTACAGACCGATTACATCGACCTGTACACCATGCACGGCTTCGATGCGACCACCCCGGTCGAGGAAACGCTGCGCACGCTCGATACGCTGATCCAGAGCGGCAAAGTGCGCTACATCGTCTGCTCGAATTTTTCCGGCTGGCATCTGATGAAATCGCTGGCGATTTCGGAGAAATACGGCTGGGCGCGCTACGTGGCGCATCAGGCGTATTATTCGCTGGTCGGGCGCGAATACGAGTGGGAACTGATGCCACTCGCCCTCGATCAGAAGGTCGGCACGATTGTCTGGAGTCCGCTGGCGGGCGGACGTTTGAGCGGGAAGATGCGCCGCACCGATCCCCTGCCGGAAGGCAGCCGTATCCAGCGCGGCGGCGGCGAAGGGCCTGACCTGCCCAAAGAGGTGTTCTACTCGATCATCGATACGCTCGACCAAATCGCCGAGGAAACGGGCAAAACGGTCGCGCAGGTCGCGCTCAACTGGCTGTTGCAGCGCCCAACCGTCGCCAACGTGATTATCGGCGCGCGCACCGAAGAACAGCTTCGC
>DASZXN010000467.1:0-27342 GCA_035545875.1 Phototrophicaceae bacterium | reverse complement strand
ACCGTAGGGGCACGACCTGTCGTGCCCCTACCAGGGAAAAACCGGTTCCGGCTGCGGCGTATCCATAATTCACGTGATTTGTTGATTGGTGGATCGACATGACGAGCTTGAACATTCATTTTCTGGGGACGGGGAGCGCCTCGCCCAACAAAGAGCGGCAGAATTCGAGCCTGCTGCTGGAATTTGGCGGACGTTCGGTGCTGGTCGATGCCAGCGGCTACCCCGGTCAATCGGTGCTGCAAGCGGGCGTGAGCTTCGACCGTCTGCGCGACATCATCCTGACGCACGCGCACGTCGATCACCTGTACGCGCTGCCGTCGGTGGTGTCGAGCATCGCCTCATATGATTTGAGCGGCAGCCCGAAGCGGTTACGCTTCTACGGCCTGCCGGAAACGCTCGACGTAGCGCGGCGGCTGGTCGAGATTTTCGTCGCGCCATCGAAATCGATGGGCGCGTTGTCACTCGACTATATCGCGCTGAATCCTGATCCGCTGGCGACGCTGCCACTTGATCTGCCGGATTGGAACGTGCAGGCGTTTCGCGTCAATCACGGCGGCATCCCGGCGCTTGGTCTGAGCCTGCGCAGCGGGGCTGAAACTCATATCGTCTACAGCGGCGATGCGGTCGCGGACGAAGCGATCTACGCGCAGGTCACGCCGGAAACGACCTGCCTGATTCACGACTGCGCCTCCGGGATGGCGATGACGGCGCGCACGAACGGTCACGCGGGCGCGGCTGAGTTGAATCTGCTGCTGCGCGCACGCCAACCGCGCGTAACCTACATCACGCACCTGTCCGCGCGGCAGGACGCGGTGCTGCCGCAGATGCTCGAATGCCTCGCCGAAGGCTATTCCGGTGAGGTCTCGGCGGCTTATGACGGCCTTTCGCTCGCCTTTTGAGCCTCGGTGAGTGGGAAAGCCGCGATCCGCAGGTTGGTCGAGCCGTAAGGGATGAGCGTGATTTCTTCAAGCGGCGCGGCGCTGGTGTGAATGCCGCCCACGATCTCGCCAGCGCTGTTGTTCTCCATACGCCAACCGGGAAGCCGCCGCGCCGCCGCGATCAGGGTCACGGGCGCGTGATCGGGATCGAAGGGCAGCGCTGACGGCGGCTGTACGTCGCCGAGGCGAATGTCCGCCCCGTCCGCTAAACCGTAATTCCAGGCGGTCGTCGGGTAGACCTCCCAATCGTTGTGCGGGGCTTCGCCGCCAATTTTGACCCACTGCTCGCCGATCTTCAGGCCGAACAGGAGCGCGCCGCGAAAGACCGAGACGAGTCCCTGATGCCCGCTTTGCAGACGCACGTCCAGCGGGAATGCGAGCGTGACCTGATCGCCAGCGTGCCAGCGCCGATCCACTTTGAGATAGGTTCCCGGCTCGGAGGCGAGCGACTGACCCGCGCAGATCACCTGCGCATCGTTCACCCAGGCGGGAATGCGCAGATAGAGCGGAAATTCGCAGGTGTGATCGACGTGGACAGTGACGGTGATCGTTCCGCTGAAAGGATAGTCGGTCTCGACGATCAGGTGGACGTTGCCGGCGGGCAGCCGGACGAACGCCTCGCATGGCCCCCAGACGGCAATCGACAATCCGCCGTCGGCGCTGCCGTAGATCATGTTCCTGATCAGCTTCGGCCAGCCCTGATGTTGATTGGCCTGACAGCAGCCGAAATGCGGCGTCTGCCCATAAATATTCGCGGTGTCGGTGTTGTTCGTCCAATCGCGATGGGCGACGGTCGCCAAGACCTGATTGACCTGCTGATCGTACTGGTGCGCCCACATATCCGGCTTGAAGGTGGCGGGCAGGGCATTGTAAGCGACCCACTCCAACTGATCGCTGTAAACCGGGTCGCCGAGGATGCGCTGAAGCTCTTCGAGCGAGAACATGAACTCGACCACCGCACAGAGTTCCGTCCCGGCAATGGGCGACGTACCGTGCAGATGCTCGTCGCCGCTCCAGATGCCGTTGGGCTGACCGTGATGCTCCATCAGGTTAGCGATGCCGCGCAAGGCCGCTTCCCGATGCCAGTCGTCGCCTGTGCGGACGTACCACTCGGCAGCCGTCTTGATGCCCTGCGCGTTGTTGACGACGTGCGTGCCCATATTGTCGGTGAAGGTGTCGAGCGGCAGCACGGCTTCCAGCTCGTAGCGACCCTGAAGCGCAGGCCAATCCATGCCCTGACGCTGCAACTTGTCCAGCAGGTCGAGCAGGAACGCTGCGCCCGTGAGGTTATAGAGCCAGTGCGCGACGAGCAGAATATCGGCGGCGCGCGCCGCCGCCCACGCGAACAGGGGCTGCGAGATCAGCAGCGTGTTCATGTAGGTGAAATAGCGCAGCAGAAACGGCACGACGCGCTCATCCTGTGTCGCTTCATGATAGGACATGAGCGCCTTGAGCATAATCGTGCGCGGCCACCAATCGGGGCTGCGCGTGCCGAACTGACCGTTGGCCTGCTGGCTGTTCAGGCTCCAGTTGAGGTAGCGGTTGGCTTTGGCGATCAGGCGCGGATCGTCGAGCAGGTAGGCGAGTGGCACGAGTCCGTCGAGGTAGTAGGGCGCACGCTCCCAGCTATCGCCTTTGCCGCCGAGCCAGCCACAGTCAGCGCCAACATCCGGCCAGTATTCGTCGAGATGCCCGCTGATGCCGTTGACCTGCACGCGCAGTTGATCGAGCAGCCAGCCGCGCGGTTTGACCGCGCCGAGCGGCAGAGATAACTGTGCCGACGGTTGCAGCGGTGCGCGATTCTGCGGTTGGGGAGCGAAATACGTCGTCATACGCTTGTCCGTTCAAATGAGGATCAAAATGATTTTGACGGGATGATACCGCATGGCGAACGAAACGCACGGCACAAATCGGATTTACGGTGCGCTGTGTAGGGGCATGGCGCGCCATGCCCCTACGGATATGCGAGTCGCTGTGGTGGTCGTTGTGAAATCTGTTCCGCTGGCTAGACTCGTGGGCAATCGGGTTCACAGCAAACGAAAGCGAGGCGGGATATGCGGGAAAATCACGCGCTGGCGCAGCTTCGACAGGGCAAGCCGAGCATCGGCCTCTGGCTGCAAAGCGGGAGCGTCAACATCGCGCGGATCATCGCGGCGCAGGGCTGGTTCGATTGGCTGCTGGTCGATATGGAGCACAGTCCGGTCGATCTCTCGACCACAGCGCTGATGCTCGGCGCGATTGCCGACATCAGCGCGGGGCAATGTACGCCGCTGGCGCGCGTGCCGCACCGGACGATGTACCACATCAAGCAGGCGCTCGACGCGGGAGCGCAGGGGATCATCGTGCCGATGGTCAGCACGGCGGAAGAAGCGGCGGAGGTCGTGCGCTTCGCCCGCTATCCACCGGAGGGCGAGCGCGGGGCGGGCGGCGTGCTGGCACGCTACAGCTTCGGCACGACCAGCCAGCCCGAATATCTCGCCAACGCCAACCGCGAGATCATGGTCGGTATCCAGATCGAGACGCGCGCAGGCGTCGAGAACATCGAGACGATTCTGGCGGTTCCCGGCCTCGATCTGATTTTCATTGGGCCAAACGACCTGCATCTCTCGCTTGGTCTCGTGCCGAGCCTATGGAGCGAGCAGCCCGCGTTTCTGGCTGCCGTCGATCAGGTCGCCAAAGCCTGCCGGGTGAGCGGGAAGCCATTGGGCACGCTGGCGCGGAACGCCGAAGGGGTCAACGCGCGCCTCGCCAGCGGCTTTACCATGATGGGCATGAGCAGCGATTTGGAAAACCTGCTGCGCGGGCTGGACGAGCAGCGCAAGCAGATTCGCTAATTGATTATTCCGGTTCAGTATGCGCCCTCACCCTCAATCCCTCCCTCAGGGCGAGGGACTTTAGAAAGCTATCTTGCTTTTCCCCTTCTCCCTAAGCGAAGCGGCGGGAGAAGGGGCAGGGGATGAGGGCTAACGCAAAGCAAATCGGTTAGAAGTGGATGCCGCCGCGCACAGCTTCCGGCTCGTTTTCGAGGCGCGTCAGCCAGTAATAAGCATCGAAGTGATCGTCGCCCGTCAGGAAGCGCCACTGCTTGATGCGATTGATCACTTCCAGCCGTCCGTCACCGTTCTCGAACCAGGGTTCGCGTGAGTTCAGGATCGCCTGAAGTTCGGGAATTTTATGCGACCCGTCGAACAGGATTTGCGGCTTGCTTTCCTCGCCGGTGAGGTCGTCGGTGTTCCACAGGCGCAGTTGCCGCACCGCCGGGTTCAGGCGCACCTTGAACATATAGCGCTTCTGATTGCTCTTGTTCTGGCGGCCACAGTGCCAGATGCCGTGATGGACGATCAGCAGCGTTCCGGCCTTGCAGACAGTCTGAATCTGCCCCAGAAAGTTCTGATAGCGGGCGATGTCCATCTCGTTGATGCGCCGATACTGGCTGCCCGGCACGATCAGCGTGCCGCCCATGTCGCGGGTCACGTCATGCGGGAAGTACATCAACTGGATGTCGAAGGCCAGCCGGGTGTCGATGGTGGAGTCGCCGTGCATCGCCTGTGCCGAGTCTTCGTTCGGCTCGCGGACGTGGACGGCCTGATGATCGAACAGCGGGTCAGGCCCGACGAGGCTCTCGATGATGCCCGCGACCTCTGGCATCCGAATCATTTCGCCGACGGCAGAGGGCGGCAGGTAACACTGCGAGAGCGGAGTCCCCGCTGCCGCTGGCTTGACCGCTCCGGCATCAATGTCCTGCATGATTCGGTCGTTGATCGCTTTGGGGACAAGCTCGTCGAAGCGCAGATAGCCTTTGGCGACGAACTGCGCCATCTGAATCGAATTGAGCAGATACTTTTTATCGACCATGTTCAGACCTCCTCCAGCTTTTCAAAGACGAACTCGTACTTTTGAAAGGATGTCGTCAGTTCGAGACCGGGATAGGGGGGAATCAACTGCGGGAACTGGATCAGCCGCCAGCCGTCCTTGAGCGCGTCGAGACCCGTTTTATAGGGCGGCTGATCGCTGTCCCCGGTGGTATGCGCTTCTTTCCCGGTGCCATCATAGACCGTCCAGCCCTTGACTACATCATCGAGGGCGGACGTGGCGAGGTACAGGATCAGGATTTTCTGCCGAATTGCTGCCATACATCTCCCTTTGCAGACCGATCACATTCATTGTCGAGATTACAGAGGATGCTAGATATATAACACAAATCGCGGCCTGAGCGCAGGCGACAATCTATGTCCGCGCCGATTGCGGTGTGTCGATTTGCTAAAATCTGCTATAATGTGAAATGAAATGTGAAACTTTGCGCGACTGATCCCGTATATAGGATCAGTGAGTCCAATTCAGGATATGTGCGAGGAGAAGCAAAGGTGAACAACAATCTCATGAATCCAAACGACAACGAGAATCAGCAAAATCGGCGGACGTTCAGCGAAGAAATCGAAGTCACGGGCAACCAGTTGGTCGAGCGTGTGCGCGAATTGATTCAGGAAGGCAATGTACGCCGCCTGATCATCCGTAATCAGGAAGGCCGGACGCTGCTGGAAATCCCGCTGACGATTGGCGTGGCGGCGGGCGGCGTGCTGCTGGTCTTTTATCCGGTGCTGGCAGGGCTGGCGGCGATTGGCGGTCTGCTGGCGAAGCTCAAGATCGAGATCGTGCGCGAAGAGCCTGCCGCGACCGAACAGGACGTGCAGGAAGCCGCGCACGACGTTAAGAACAAACTGACGGGCGAATAAGCGCTTTCCTCACGCGGGTGATGGGCGCGATGGTCGGTTCGCGCCCAGCGAAGCCTTTTTAGCCCTTCGTGGCTCTAGACACCTCCATTGACCTATGCTTGAATCGAATATCTGTTCGTGAGGAACCCCTGCTCATGTCAGGGGTATCTTTTTGTACATAGATTTTTATCGCAAATAAAGGAACGATTGTGCTTGACCATCTGGGCGAACTCGCTGCACTGGGAACATCAGTTTGTTACAGCTTTGGCTCGCTGCTGTTCACCTTCTCCGGGCATGAGATCGGTACGGCGCTGACCAACCGCGCGCGCCTGCTGATCGCGCTGGTGCTCGTGATCGCGCTGCATGTGATCGCATTTGGCACACTGCTGCCGATCACGGAGCCGCTGCGCTGGTTCTGGCTCGGCCTGTCGGGAATTATCGGCTTCGCGATTGGCGATGCCTGTCTGTTCGAGGCGTTTGTGCGCATCGGGCCACGATTGGCGATGCTGATGATGGCGTTCGCGCCGGCGTTGAGCGTGGTATTTGCCTGGGTTTTCCTCGGCGAGACGCTGACGCTGGCCGATTTGCTGATCATCACCGTGATTACCGCCGGGATCGTCTGGGTGGTCGCGGAGCGGACAGAGAGCCGCGCGGAGCAGGCCGAGGATCGCGCGGCACAAGCGGGGGATCGCCGCCAACATCTGATCGGTGTGCTGTTCGGCGTCGGCGCGGCGACCGGGCAGGCCGGTGGTTTCATCCTCTCGAAAGTCGGGCTGGCGGACAATTTCCCGGCGCTGTCCGCCACGCTGATTCGCCTGCTGATTGCGACGCTGGTTGTTTGGGTGATCTCGGCGGCGCGCGGCGAACTGGGATCGAGCGTGCGTCAACTGCGTGCGCATTCCCGCGCGTTTCAGGCGATGGTGCTGGCCTCGATTCTCGGCCCGGTGCTCGGCGTGTGGCTGTCGCTGGTCGCGGTGCAGAATACCTCGGTGGGGGTGTCGAGTACGCTGTCGTCGCTCGCGCCCATTTTGCTGATTCCGATTGGCTACCTGCTCTATCACGAGAAGATTTCGCGCCGGGCAATCATCGGCACGATCATCGTGATTGTCGCCAGCGCGTTTCTGTTCTTCTGACGGTCTGCCCAGTTAGGGAATCAGCAGCACTTTGCCGATGGTCTGCCGTGTCTCCAGCGCGGCGTGAGCATCCGCAGCACGCTCCAGCGGGTAAGTCTGCCCAATCGTGACTTTTAACCGTCCCGCTGCGGCTTCGCTGAGTGCGAATGCAGCATCGGCGCGCTGGTCTGCTTCCGGCCTGGCAAAGGCGATTCCCAGCGGGCCGAGCAGCGTCAGACCGCGCCGCGTCAATTCGCCTGTGTCGAAGGTGGCGTAAGCGCCGGACGCGAAGCCGTAGACGCCTAAGCGACCGCGTCCGTTCGCCAACGCCTGAAATGCTTGCAGGGCAATTGTGCCGCCCACCGCGTCGAGCGCCACCGCGACGCCTGCGCCATCGGTGAGCTTGCGCACCTGCTCCGGCCAATCGGATGCGCTGTAATCGACCGCCGCGTCTGCGCCAAGCTGACGAATGAAGTCCAGTTTCCGCTGTCCGCGCGCCGCGCCAATTACGATCCCCGCGCCCGCACTTTTGACAAGCTGCACCAGCAGCGATCCGAGGCTGCCCGCTGCCGCTGTGACCAGCGCGGACTCGCCCGCCTTGACGTTCATGGCTTTGGTCAAATGAACAGCCGTCTTGCCCTGAAGATAGACGGCGACCGCTTGCTGCACCGAGAGACCGTCAGGAACGAGCGTCAGGCTGGCGACATCAGCGACGGCTTGCTCTGCGTAACCGCCCTGATTGTGATTGGTCTGAGCGACGACCGCTTGCCCCAGCAGGGTGGCATCGACGCTCGCGCCAATCTCGATCACACGCCCGCCGACTTCAAAGCCGGGGCGATGGGGCAGCGGCACGGGAAATTTCCCGGAGCGGACGATCACGTCACCAAAAGCGACGCCCACTGCTTCGACAGCAATCACAACCTGACCTGTTTCAGCGTGTGGCGCTTCCGCCTCCTCGACTTTTAAAACATCGGGCGAACCGAACTGATGGATGCGGATAATGCGCATTCTTTTCTCCTCAGCGACTGAGTCTTAAACCCGATTGACAGCAGCGCTCAAGCGAGACATACTGTCTCAGTTGAAACAAGCTGCAATGCCCACAGTCTAGTGACTCTCGTCTGAGCAAACAAGAATCAGTTGAGAGAATCTGTCTCGAATGAGACAAAAGGTGTCGATTGACTCAATCTCCACAGAACCTGCGCATCCGGCGAACGCAAAAACTGCTGCGGGAAGCGCTGATCGACCTGATCGAAGAACATGGCTTCGAGGCGCTGACGGTCGGCCAAATCACCGAGCGGGCGCTGGTCAGCCGCGCGGCTTTCTACCGCAATTACCGCGACAAATACGATCTGGTCGAGCAGATTTTTGAAGAGGCGATGGGGAAACTCACGAGTGCGGTGACGAACCATGACCCGGAGCGTCCGCCCGAAGTGTGGGTGAAGTTCTTCGAGCATATCGCCGCATACGCGCGGCTGTATGGCGCGCTGCTCGGCAGCCAGGGAAGCCCCTGGTTCGTCATGAAGATGCGCGCATCGCTCGAAGCAATGGTTAGATCGCACGAGCGCGATCCCAACCGAACACCGCCGCTCGCTCACGCCTTGCAGGATGGCTACCTTCTGAAGGTACTGTCTGCCTTCTACGTTGAATCGATCACATGGTGGCTGGAGCAGGGGCAACCGTATACACCCAGAGACATGGCGACACGCTGCGCGCTGGTTGCCAGCGCTATTTTCCGGGAAGCGAGTTCGTGGCAGTAAAGATCGACCCGGAAGGACGCGCGATTGTTTTTTCCGTACTCAGCACGCAGAGCGTGTTTGCAAAGGGTGGACTACGGTCATTTTGCCCTCATCCCCGACCCTTCTCCCTCAGGGAGAAGGGTGAAAGTCTCTCACCCTGAGGGTTGAGGGATTTAGGGCGAGGGCTGTCATGCAGTCTTTTACAAACACATACTCAGCACTCAGCACTCGGTACTAAAGTCAATACTTGTGGCCTTGCTTGCGACAACTTTCGGCTACAATTATACTATGTTCCATGAGTCAGGCGGGGTCACACCCAGGTTGTTCATCGAGTCACCTCGCATTGCAGCAACAGGAGTAAATCGGTTGGCTAAATCACGGACTGAACAACTGGGCGCACGCCTGCGCGATCTCCAAGCGAGTTCAGAGGGTGTGGAAGCAGCCGCCATCGTCAGCGTGGACGGCTTGAGCATCGCCTCGTCACTGCCCGCCGGCATCGAGGAAGATCGCGTCAGCGCGATGTCCGCCGCGATGATCTCGCTGGGGGAGCGGATTTCATCGGAACTGGGACGCGGGATGCTTCAGCAGCTCTACGTCAAAGGCGAAAACGGCTACGTCATCCTCAACGCGATTGGGGAGGAAGCCGTACTCACTGTGCTGGCGCGCCGTGAAGCCCGCCTGGGGTTAATTTTCCTGGACATAGCTCGTACGGTTCAGGATTTGGCAGCGCTGATCTAGGTTTACCTCGTGTCCGACACCCTTTACTACCCAAACCGGTTCGTCATTTACCTACTTCAGGCGATGGAGGAGGTCATGGGCAGACATGGCCTTGATGAAACCCTCGCGCTGGCGCAGATTGACGTACTCCCGCCGGACAACCTCGAACGCGAATTCTCCTTCGAGCGAATTGCTGCGCTCAACGCGGCGCTCGACGAGCAGTATGGTACGCGCGGCGGTCGCGGCATGGCGCTCCGGGCTGGACGCGCCTGGTTCGCGCAGGGGATGAAGAGCTTCGGCGCGCTCAGTGGCGTTGGCGACCCGGCCTTTCGCCGCCTGTCGCTCGATGATCGCGTGCGGCTGGCGCTGCAAGCGCAGGCGGAAATCTTCACGCATTTCAGCGATCAACCGTCGCGGCTGGAAGTGACGCCGCAGGCCATGAACTTCGTCATCGAGACCAGCCCATTCGCGTGGGGGCGCGGCTCGGAAAAGCCGGTCTGTCACCCGCTGGTCGGGCTGCTGCAAGAATGCGCGCGCTGGGCGTCCAACGGGCGCGATTACACCGTGCGCGAGACCCACTGTATCGCTTGTGGGGACAGCGCCTGCACGATTGTCATCAACGCTTAGGAAAACCAGAGAATGAGCGATAAACCGCGTCTGTTGATTGTCGAAGACGATCCCGACCTCTCCGACATGCTGGACGCTTATTTCCGCGTGCAGGAATACGACGTGCTGACGGCAGCCTGGGGACGCGACGCCCTCAAGATCAGCGCGGAAGAAACCGTCAACCTGATCATGCTCGACATTCGCCTGCCGGACATCGACGGCTACGAAATCTGCCGCCAGTTGCGGACGCAGCGGCGCACGCAGGATGTGCCGATCATCTTCCTGACCGAGAAGCGCGACCGGGTGGACAAGCTGCAAGGGCTGGAACTGGGCGTGGTCGATTACATCACCAAGCCGTTCGACGTGCAGGAGCTTCGCCTGCGCGTGCGCAACGCTATCAGCCGCGTCGAGCAGGCCGCGCTCGTCAATCCGGTGACCGAGCTTCCCGAAACGCCGGTGCTGGACGATCACCTGAACGCGCTGCTCTATACCGAGCGGCATTGGGCGCTGCTGCTGCTGGCGATTGGCGGCTTAAATAAGCTGCGCGAACTCTACGGCTTCGTCGCCGCTGACGAGATGCTGCGCGCCGTCACGCTGATGATCCGCAACGCCGTGCGCGAGTTCGGCAGCGAGGACGATCTGATCGCGCACCTGAGTGCCGAGGCGTTCGTGATCCTGACGAGCGCCGAGAAAGTCGGCAGCCTGCGCGAGCGCATCGAGACGCGCGTGCGCTCCTCGCTGATCCACTTTTACCGCCCCAAAGAAGTCGAGAACGCCGAAGCGAATTTCCTGACGCTCGAAACAGGCGTGATCGACTACCGGACGCAGTTCAACGACGCTGAGTCGGCGCGGCAGGCGCTCGCTGCGACAATTGCGCCGCCCGAATAACTCACCGATTTGGCATTCTCACCCGAAGATGACGATTTTTTACAATAACTTTCAGACCTTCCGCACGTATAATGACTCAACGGAATTGATCTGAGCCAAACGAGTCATGAGCCAGCGTTTCTACGTATCCCAAGCGAACGATCATTTGCTTCCTGAGCGCTATGAGCGCGTCCGCAGCGAGCGCATTTTCACCTCCAAACCGAGCGAGCAGCGCTTATCCTTCACGCGCTACCTCGGCATCATCGAGGAACCCGCCGCGAGCTTTAATCGTCGGATGCACATGCCCGATTCGCATCCGGGGCTGGCGTTCAACTTCGGCGCGCCGCTGCTCACGGAAACGGGCGATGGCAAGCAGGTCGAGTTACCGCGTGTCTTTTTCGGCAGCGTGAGCATTCAGAAGGCGCGTTTCAGGGTGTGGGCGACCGGAACGTGTCGCTATGTTGGCGTCGATATGCACGCCTGGGGGACGCGCTACGTCATTGGCGATCAGGTGGATTTGATGGCGACGCCGGTCGTGCCGTTGGGCGGCGTCTGGGAAGATTTCGCCCAGACGCTCGAAGCCACCTTCCAGCGCCAGGGCGAAGCCGAAGGGCTGGCGCTGCTCGATCAGTTCGTCGCCGATTTGCAACCGCCTAAACAATTTGACGTGGCGATGGTGCGTACCGCGCTTGACGCGCTCTATGCAACCGACGGTCAGTTCAATCTGCACGAGTTGGCGGCGCGCTGTTCTCTCTCGCCGAGCCAGCTAGAGCGCCAGTTCAAGTATTACATTGGCGTCACGCCCAAAACGTTTGCGCGCGCGGTGCGGCTCGATGCGATCACCGCTGCGCTGCTCTCTGCGCCTGCTCGTCAGATGACGCATCTCGCCCAGCGCTTCGGTTACACCGATCAAGCGCACTTCATCCACGAGTTTAAGACTTTCATGAACTGCACGCCGAGCGAATTCCTCGCATCCCGCAGCGCGTAGAGCGTATAAATCGCCCTCACCCTCAATCCCTCGCCCTGAGGGCGCGGGACTTTCAAAAGTAATCTTGCTTTCGCCCTTCTCCTTCAGGGCGAGGGGCAGGGGATGAGGGCGAAAATGTATCAAGACACTGGAACGCTGATTTTCTACAATTTTCTCCGCCTCATTCGGCCTATGATTTCTCTGTTTTAACCGAATGAGGACATCTATCCATGACAACAACGCAATCCGCAGCGCCGAGCCGAAAGGCGCTGATCTTCATCCTTGTGACTGTCGTTCTGAACGCGATGGGATTGACGCTGATCATCCCAATCGCGCCATTTCTGGTCTCGCGCTACGTGAGCGATCCCAACGCGATTGGGATCGCCGTCGCCTCGCTGACCTCGATTTACGCGGTTTGCCAGTTCGCCGTCGCGCCGGGGCTGGGGCTGCTCAGTGATCGCTACGGACGCCGCCCGGTGCTGCTCGTCTGCCTGCTTGGATCGGCGGTGGGCTACCTGCTGCTCGGTTTCGGCGGGGCGCTCTGGGTGCTGTTTCTCGGACGCGCCATCGACGGCCTGACCGGAGCCAACAACGCCGTGATCAACGCCTATTTAGCCGACATCATCCCGACGGATCAGCGCGGCAAGTATTTTGGTCTGGTTGGCGCGCTGGCCTCGGTCAGTGTGGTCGTCGGGCCTGCCGTCGGCGGCATCATCGCGCAGTTTGGCTACGAAGTACCGTTCTATCTGGCGGCGGTGGTTGGCTTCGCCAACCTGCTGATCGGCCTGTTCTTCATGCCGGAGAGTCTGCCGCAGGAGCGGCGCATCACGCAGATCAACGTGGCGCGCCTCAATCCTTTCACTGGGCTGCGCGACGTACTGGGGATGCCGCAGCTTCGCTGGCTGCTGCTCGGCATGTTCTTCTACACGCTGTCCTTGCTGACGATTTCCGTGAACATCAGCCTGTACGTCAAAGACACGCTCAACTGGGGCACTGCCGAAGTCGGTACGGCGTTTTCGGTCTTTGGTATCTTCAGCGTCGCGGTTCAGGCAGTAGCGCTGCCCTGGCTGCTCAAGCGGATTGGGACGGTCTGGGTCGCACGCATCGGCATCGTCATCACGATCATCTGCTTGCTGCTGGTGGCGCTGGTGGCGGTTGATCCGTCCGCCATTCTCCTTTATGCTGCTTTATGCGTGCTGGCGGTTGGCGAGGGCTTGGTCAGCCCGACGCTGCTGGAACTGATCGCGCGCGGCGCTGACGCCCGGTCACAGGGCAAAGTGATGGGCGGCAACCAATCGGCGCAGTCGCTGGCGAACATCGGCGGGCCGTTGATTTTCGGCGTGATCTACGACCAGATTGGTCATGCCGCGCCGTATCTGATCGCGGCCTTCGGCGTGCTGCTGGTGCTGGCGCTGCTCTCGGCGGCGCTGCCCGCGCTGGATCGTTACACGGCTTCAGTTGAAGCCGCTTCACTTGAAACTGCGACACCCGCATCGTGATTTTGTAGGGATGAGACTTGCCGCGTCCGCCCATATGATATTTTGAGCGGCGGACGCGATTTATCGCGTCCCTACCCAAAATTCTCCGCGATCCGCTTATGAACGGGCAATCGCCACGCCCATATCCTTCGTGATTGCCAGCTTGCCCGTTTTGGCGATCTCCGCCTGCACGAAAGTACGCAGTTCAGCGATACGCTCGTCACTCAGTTTGATCGGGTAGGAGAGGATGTAATCAACCAGGGGCTGTGGATCGTCCAGTTCAATCGCGTCGTCGTAGCGCACCACCTCGACCTGCGGAAACTGAGCGCGCAGTTGATCCGCCGCATTTTCGAGCGTGTAGCCGTGTCGCTCGACAAACCCGCCGAGCCATTCCTCTGGCTGGAAGCCGAAACGCCGCATGATCTGGTGAATTTCCTGCAAATGCCGCTCGCCGTTGGTCGCGGTGTAAAGCGTGCCGCTCGGTTTGAGGACACGGCGCATCTCGGCAATCGCTTTTGGACGATCCGGCACGTGATAAAGCATATGGTTGGCGATCAGGCCGTCGAAGGTGGCGTCGGGATAGGGAATGGCCTGCGCGTCGATCTCGCGGAACTCGAAGCGATGCGGGATGACGGCTAAGGCTTTACGCTGCTCGGCGAGCATTCCCGCTGAGAAATCGGAGAGGGTAATTTCCCAGCCTGATGGGATGCGACGGGCATTGCTCAACCAGAGCCAGCCCGCACCCGCGCCGAGTTCGAGGATACGGGCGTTCTCCGGGAAGCGGTACAGGTCGAACATCCACTGGAACCAGCCGTAGGGATTGCGGTTGTAGCGCGAATGGAGCCGCGCGCGCGCCGAGAGCCGCGACGCATCCTTGTACTGATCGTTCTTGAGATACTGCTGATCGATTTCGCTCACGACTGCCTCTTCTATCCAAGCTGACATCAGCCAGAACGGATTGTACGCGAAAAGTCGCACACGTCCAGTTATCCGCCGACCGCTGTGCCGACCAACCGCCCGATGCCGAAGGTCAGCGCGGCGGCGAGCAGGCCAAAGATCAACTGACGACCACCGGAATAGAGGACGCTGCGCCCGGTCATCAGCGTGATCAGCGCGCCGATGCCGAACAGCGCCAGTCCGCTGGCGATCAGGCTGACGACGACCGCCAGCGTGCCGTTGAACAAGGCAAACGGCGCGACCGGAACAATCGCGCCGAGCGCGAACAGGAAAAACGAGGTGATCCCGGCTTCCCAGGCTGATCCGCCCAGTTCTTCGGGGTCGATGCCGAGTTCCTCGCGCGCCAGCGTATCGAGCGCGGTCGATTTGTCGGCGATCAGGTCGTGGGCGAGCTTGCCCGCCTCGTCCTCCGACAAGCCTTTGGACTGGTAGATCAGCTTGAGTTCTTCTTCTTCCTCGCCGGGAATCTGCTCCAGTTCGCGCTGCTCGATGCCGATTTGGTGGTGATACAGCTCACGCGAGCTTTGCACCGAAATCCACTCGCCGAGTGCCATCGATCCCGCGCCCGCCACGCCCATCACGAGGCTGAAATTCGAGAGCAGGCCGTCGTTCGCGCCGAGAACTGCCGCTCGCAGCGCGTTGCCAGCGACGGCGCGATGCCGCCCTTCCAACCGCGCGACGGTGCTGCCACTGATGCCGGATCGCCCAGTGATCGTCTGGAGAATGCGCTCGTGCGAGCGTTCCTGCGCGGCCATCGCCGTGCCTTTGGCTTCGACCTGTGTGTCGTAGCTGCCGCTGTCCGCCGCTTCGAGGTTGGCGAGCGTCGGCAGGATGAACGCCGCGCCGAAACGCTGCGCCAGCCATGCCAGCGTGCGCGCGCGCCAGGTCGGTTTACGCGCTGGGATCGGCTGGTTAGCGGCGCGCAGCCGATCTTCCCAGAAGCTCGCGTGCTTCTCCTCGACTTCGGCGAGGCGGCGATAGACTTCCGCCAGCGACGCCTGCGCTTCTTTCTGCGCCAGCACGCGATAAATCGAGGCGCTGTCGATTTCGTCCTGCCAGTTGGCGATATAACGCGCGTTGTCGTCAGCCATAGTCCAGCCTTTCAGCTTCACCGATGACCTAGACTGTAACCTAAGCTGGGGTTTGCAGAAAGGGAATAAGGCAGTGGGAATAAGAAGGACGCACACACAGGTGCGCCCCTACGAAAACGTGATTCACAGGAAATGTAGGGGCACGGCGCGCCGTGCCCCTACGGGTGATCAGAGGAATTTACGAGGCGGCGGTCGCTTCGGGCGTGACGACAAGCGCTACCGAGCCACCCGCGAGCCAGTCGCCGCTGTCGCCGGGGGTAGGGCCAACGAAGGGGCCGCCGAGCGCCGTGCCGCAGGTATCGCTCTGGATCGGGTCAATTGCCGTGCCGACGCCAAAGACGTAAACGCCGGGGTGCTTGGCGGTGCTGAGGTCGAGCGCCATGTTGATCGCACGCCCGTTAACCTGCCCATAAACCGGGAAGCTGGTGTCGGCGTCAATCACGACGCTGCCCGTGAGCGCGCCGGTTGCGTCAATCGTGGCCTGAAGCGTGCCCTTGAGGTCGGTGCCGCTCGACGCGCCCTGACGGACGGTCGCTTCGAAAGGCACGTTGCAGGTCGTCACCGAAGGGGTACTTTCCGGGGTGGCCTCCTGCGCGCGCAAAACCGACGGGGCGAAGGTGAAGGCGGCGAATCCGGCGACCAGCAGCGCGGCGACGAGCAGCATCCGTTTGACAATCATGCCTGAATCTCCTTGAGATCAATTCATGGATGGATAGCCTGATTCTACGTCTGTTTGGGGGTACTTGGATGTGAAGGCCAGAAAAAAAGCTGTAAACAGGCCAATTTGTAAAAACACTATATCGATGGCGCGGCCTTACGGCAGGCTGGCAGGCAGAGTTGACGTATAATGGGGAGACGTTTCCGACACAGGGTTATCCAAGCCGATGCTGAAATCCTTCCTTGCCGCGCTTCTGCTTTTACTGCTTTTCCAGACGGTTCAGGCACAGCAGCCCCAGACCCAGAGCTACACCGGGCATCTGGACGATACCGTCGATAACCGGGACTACAAAATCGATTTGAAGTCGGGAGATGCGGTGTCGATCACGGCGGACGCCGCGCACGGCTCCGACCTCGATGCGGTGCTGACGCTCTACGATCCTGACGATCAGCAGGTCGCCGCCAATGACGATGCCGATATTTCGACCTACGACGCGCGGATTGGCTACATTGCGCACGCCGACGGCGTTTATCGCGTCAACGTGGCGCGCTACGACAAGACGACCAGCGGCAATTACACGCTGACGGTGAAAATCGGTGATACCAGCGTGCTCGATTACGACGAGCCGCTCAGTGGGACACGCCGCACGGTCGATACGCAGCATTTTCGCTTCCACTACACCACGAGCGGCGCGGACGCGGTGAGCACGGCCTTTTTACAGGCTATCGAGAAAGCCTTCGACGACGCCTGGCACATTGAGATCGACAAAATGGGTTGGCCTGCGCCGCCGTCGGATGGCGTGATGGGCGGCAACGGACTCTTCGACGTGTACGTCAAAGACCTGATCGGTTCCAGCGACGGCAACGAACTCGGTTTCACGTCGTCTGAAATCATCGTGGGCGATAACCCCAGTACGCCAGAGGTCGAGAAAAACGCGACGACGGCCTACATCGCCATCGACAACGACTTCCGCAGCATCGATTTGAACCCCGGCGAAACCGCGCTGTCGGTGATGCGCTCGACCGCCTTTCACGAGTTCAATCACGCGCTGCAATTCGGCTTCGATGGCGTCGAGCCGGATACGTGGCTGCTCGAATCAACGGCGACGTGGATGGAGACGGCGGCGGCGGGCAAGGATCAGGACGCGACGGGCTACGTCAGCGAAGCGTTCCAGTATCCCGAACTGTGCCTCGGCACGACCGCGCACGACAATGCCGATATGTACGGCGAGTGGCCGTTTATGCAGTTCCTGACCGATGAATTCGGCAAAAATGCCGTGATTGACCTGTGGAAGCAGATCGCCGACTACGACGGTTTCGATGCCGTCGAGCATTATCTCGAAAGCGTCGGCACGGACGTGCCGCACGAGGTGGCGCGCTATCGCATCAACAATCTGGCGCGCAATTACAAGCTCGCGCCGCTGTTCAAGGCGACGGTCTGGCTGGAAAACTCGATCACCAAGACGGGCAACTGGACGCACGCTTCGGACGATGACGGTGTGCAGGAATTGGGGGCAAGCTACTTCGTCTTTAGCCCAACGCCGGGCAATTACGATGTCGAACTGCGCAACGATCAGCACAAGCTCGAATTGTGGGCGATTGGCGTGACCAAAGACGACATTCAGGCGATTGATCTGGGGCGCGGCGGTGGCATCGACACGCGCAACTATCAACTGACGTACCTGATGGTCTTTAACCCGACGTACCAGAAGGATGTCGGCGACTGTCACTCGGTCGATTATCAGATCAACGTCGCGCCGGGCAAAGGAACGACCAATCCGGTGGACAGCACTTTCAGCCGGACGTATTTCCAGCCGCTCACGGCGGAGAATAATTAGGGTCGGTTGGGGTTAATTGTAGGGGGTTTGTAGGGGTGCAGCACGCTGCGCCCCTACGTTTTTGTTGCTTAGAAGCCATTTGAATATTCGCTATCCTTCGCGGGGTTTGTGTATTGTAGGGGCACGATCTATCGTGCCCCTACGCGAAATCGACTGAATATTCAAATGGTCTCTTAGCGGAATTACTTTGCTACTGGCGCGGTTTCGTTCACCATCATCGCGGCGACTTCCGCGAGACGCGAGGTGAAGCCGAATTCGTTGTCGTACCAGGCGGCAACGGTCGCCAGACGGTCGCCGATCACCTGCGTCAGCGGCAGGTCGATGATCGAGGAGTGCGAGTCGCCGACGATGCGCGACGACGCCCACTCATCTTCGAGCACGCCCATTACGCCTTGAAGCTGCGGCGTCTTGGCGGCAGCGCGGAAAGCGTCCTTGATCTGGTCGGCGGTCGCGGCCTTGCCGAGGACGGTGTTGATCTCGACGATGCTGCCCGTGCGGGTCGGCACGCGATAGGCCTTGCCCGTGATCTTCAGGTCTTTCCAGATGTAGAGCAGAGCTTTCGCCGCGCCCGACGACGACGGGATGATGTTCTCCGCCGCCGCCCACGAGTCACGGCGATCCTTCATCGGCTGGTCGGTCAGCGACTGGCTGTTGGTGTAGGAATGAACGGTCGAGAAGAAGGCCGATTCAATGCCGAAGTTCTCGATCAGCACCTTGACGACCGGAGCGAGGCCGTTGGTCGTGCAGCTTGCCATGCTGACAATGTGATGCTTGACGGGATCATAGGTATCGAGGTTGATGCCTGCGAGCAGCACCGCGTCGCAGTCCGCCTGCGTCTTGCTCGGCCCGCTGACCAGCACCTTCTTCGCGCCGCGATCCAGGTGCGGCTGCGCGCCTGCGCGCGTGGTCGCGCGACCCGTGCAGTCGATCACCAGATCGACGCCCAGCGCGCCCCAGTCGGGCAGTTGATCCTTGCTGTTGAAGTAGGGGATTTCGCGCCCGCCGATGATGATGCTCTTGTCGGTCGCGGAAACCGGCTCGTGCCAGCGCCCGTAGTTGGTATCAACCTCGAACAGGGCAGCGAAAGTCTGCGCGTCCCGAATATCCGAGATCGACACAGGGACAAACAAGTTGCGCTGAAGCGCGATGCGCAGCGCCGTGCGCCCGATGCGTCCGAATCCGTGAATTGCGATGTTTGCCATACTCAGGATGTCCTTTTCAGTTTTCAACACGCATTGAGTTTAACCCATCTTCGTTAAAAGTTGTATATCATTTTGGGAACGATCACAGCCATTCGTGACGAAGATCACGCCAATTCGGTGATTGTGAAGCAGGCGCGCTCAGGGCGTTATGCGGCGCTCGCCGCGCACCCTGAGAGTACCGACGTTGCCAGTACGCCATGCCTTACCGAAAAGCTGCCGTCAGGATTTGAACAGATCATAGAGCTTGGGCGCGAGCAACCAGGCGAGTTCGCCGCTCATGGGAGACTGGGAGAGGATGTCCACGCGCGCCAGACTCGCCTTCTTCATGACGACGCGCCCGCCGATGAGGGCGCCGACGACGGTGCTGAAATCCGGCTCGTGGCCGACGAACAGGGCTTCATCCTCGTGACCCAAATCGCGGGCGAGGACTGCCACCGCCGCGACGTTGAAGCCGGGGCCGACCTCCTTGCGGATTTGCACGTCCACGTCGAGCGCCTTGCCGACGATCTCGGCGGTCTGCCGGGCGCGGACGAGCGGGCTGCTGTAGAGATGCTTCAGGTGAAGATCCAGCCCCCTGAACAGCCGCGCCGCGTCCTCAAGCTGGGCGATCCCTTTGTCGGTCAGTCGGCGCTCGGCGTCGGACGAAGCGTGATCTTCCGCGATGCCGTGACGAAGAAAATACAGGCGCATCATCAGCCCCCTTTTTGCGCTGGCAAGCGATCTGGTGGATTGGGAACGGGTATTTCCGGCGGCGCGCTGCTGACGTTCTCCAGATAGATCGACTGGCTGGGGAAGGCGATTTGCAGCCCCACCATTTCGACCAAGCGCATGATCTCCAGAAAGATGCGCTCCTGCTCGGCAGTGAACGTGCCCCAGTCCGCGATGTTCAGATAGCAGCGCACCAGAACGTTGAGCGACGATTCGCCGAAGCCGACGAAGAACACCGTGATCGATTTGGGATCGACGGTTTTGTGCTGCGTCAGCAGCCCGCGCAGTTGCGCCAGCAGCGCTTCCATCTGCGCAGGCGTCGTTTTGTAGCTGACGCCGAGCGTGAGTTCGAGCTTGCGTTTCGACAGGCGCGACCAGTTGAGGATCGCAGACGAAGCCAACATGCTGTTCGGCACGGCGACAATGGCCTGATCCGCTTGGCGCACGCGGGTCGAACGCAAGCCGACCCGCTCGATTGAGCCTTCGACATCTTTGGTTTTGATGTATTCGCCGACGACGAACGGTCGGTCGCTGACGATGGCGGCGAAGCCGAACAGGTTGGAAAGCGTGTCCTGCGCCGCCAGCGAAATCGCCAGCCCGCCGATGCCCAGACCGGCGATCAGACCGTTCACGTCGTAACCCCATTCCTGCACGGCGATCACGATGGTGAGCGCCCAGAGCAGCAGGCGGATCGCGGTACGGATGAAGGGCAGGAGCGCCTCGTCAATCGCCAGCCCGGTAAAGACGAGCAGTTCGCGCCGCGTCAGCACGATTACGTCAATCAGGCGGTAAATAATCAGCGCGACCGCAACAATCACCAGTGTGCGCGTGATGTGGCTGACGAAATCCACCAGACCGGAATCAAGCTCAAGGATGCGCGCGCCGATGTCGAGCGCCAGCGCCAGCAGCAGATAACCAATCGGCGCGACGACAATCCGCTGGATCGTCTCATCCATGCCCGGCTGCCCGGCGCGTTCGAGCAGGCGGCGGAGCGGCTTGGCGATCAACCACGCGATCAGGTTGCGCAGGAACCAGAGGACGATCAGCACCAGAACGAACAGCAGCACGCGGGCTACCAGTTCACGGATGGATTGTGGAATAGCGTCGAGCATCGTCTTTTTTCACCGGATGACGGGTCGCCTGAATCTTGCCAGAAAGGGCAGTGACGCGCAAGCAATTTGTCCCGCTCAATCCGAGGTTGAAGGCGCGTCTTTAGACGGTGGCTCATCCGGGCGCAGCGCGTTGAGTACCTTGCGCATGTCTTCCAGTTCTTCCTTGTGCGCTTCGATGCTGGCGAGTACGTTGGTGTTGGTTTCGATGATGTGCTGGTGATCTTCCACCTGCATCTGCTCCATCCGGTCGATCAGCAGCTTCTGGATCGTATCGAGCGAGGTCGTGATGTGTTCCAGCACTTCCTGATGAATCTCGTCGATATGCGTATTGATCGCTTCAATGCGGGCGTGATCTTCGTCGGCGCGCGCCTGAACCATCTTCTCGTGTTCCGCCGCGATTTCCTCGCGCCGTTTGGCGGCGGCTTTGTCGCGGGCATCGGAAATCGTTGAGTAGAGCAGCACGGTCGAACTGACCACGACCGACATCACGTTGAGGTACGAGTTCGCCAGCAGCACCAGAACCTGATTGGTGGCGAAGGCGATCAATGGAACCAACAGGCATAAAGTCGCCAGAATCGTGATGCGATTGGTCAGATATTTGACCGGCCAGGGCAGAACAAACTGGTCGAGGAACTGATTGATGCGCGCCATCGTACTAACGGGTTGAGCTTCAATATCAGACATTGCGGTCATGAGTAAACTCCCTGTGAGCAATCAGCAGTCTGATCTTATCAAGATTACGCCGTTGTGATCTTAGTGTTATGTAAATACGCAAAAAAACCGTCCGCACAGGCGGACGGTTGTGAACGAAGGAAAATCGGGGAAATCGAAGGAGTTTAGAAACGCTGGCTGCGTTCCCAATCGTCAAGCTGGCGGTTGGCTTCGTCTTTGGCGATGCCGTAGCGCTCCTGAATCTTGCCCGCCAGAATGTCGCGCTGTCCCTTGACCTGTTCGAGGTCGTCGTCGGTCAGCTTGCCCCACTGTTTCTTAACATTACCCTTGAACTGCTTCCAGTCACCTGAAATCTTGTCCCATGCACCACTGTTTCTCTGGCTCATTTTGAATTCTCCATGTCGATACGTTTGGTACTTAATTACAAAATTAATTTTACTGGACGTGGCGCAAAATGTGAACCCTAGAAACTAGGGGGTGAAACGTTTAAACCGCTTATCCCACGCTAAGATTCGGCGATGCGGCTCTGTTCGTACCAGCGGATCGTGTTTTCCAGCCCTTCGCGGAAGTCCACTTTAGCCTTAAAGCCGAATTCGGTTTCGGCGCGGCTGGTATCGAGCGCGCGGCGTGGCTGACCATCCGGCTTGCTGCGATCCCAGACGACTTCGCCCTGAAAGCCGACCAGTTCCGCGATGGTTTCGGTCAGGTCTTTGATGCTGATCTCGAAGCCGGAACCGAGATTGACGGGATCGGATTTCTCGTAATGCTCGGTCGCCAGCGCGACGCCTTCGGCGGCATCATCGACGTAGAGGAACTCGCGGGTCGGCGATCCGGTGCCCCAGGCGACAACCTGCTGGTCGCCGCGATCCCGCGCCTCAATGAATTTGCGGATCAGCATGGGAATCACGTGCCCGGTTTCGAGATCGAAGTTGTCGCCCGGCCCGTAGAGGTTGGTCGGCAGCAGATAAATCGAGTCGAAGCCGTATTCTTCGCGGTAGGCTTGCCCCTGCACGAGCAGCATTTTCTTCGCCAGACCATACGGCGCGTTGGTTTCTTCGGGGTAGCCGTCCCAGATATCCGTCTCGTGGAACGGGATCGGCGTGAACTTGGGATAGGCGCAGACCGTGCCAATGGTGACGAACTTCCTGACGCCCATTTTCCAGGCTTCGTGCAGCAGTTGGGTGCCCATCATCATGTTGGAGTAGAAAAACTCGGCGGGGTGCGCTCGGTTCGCGCCGATGCCGCCGACGACTGCCGCCATGTGGATGATGATGTCCGGTTTGGCGTCGGCCAGCAGATCGAGGACAGCGCTGTGTTCGCGCAGATCATAATCGGCGCGGCGCGGGACAAAAATCGACTCAGCGCCGCGCTCGCGCAGCTTGTTGACCACACGCGAGCCGAAGAAGCCCGCTCCCCCGGTCACGACGAAACGATTCTCTGTCCACAACGACATAATCACCTCGCATAATAGGTCGGAATGAGTTTAATAGCAGACCGGGCTTTGGACAAGCGTAGGTTAGCCGCTGCTTTCGAGCATGGCTTCGACGGAGCGCCCGACCGCGATAGGGCCGGGTAGTTTCTTGCGCCAAAGCGTCGGTACATTGATCACGAGTCCCGGCAGCAACGATGTTCGATAATTACCCGCTGCATCGAGGTCTTGAGGCACAAAAATGCCTTCTTCGTTCCGAGCATAAAAGAGCGCTTCGGCGCGCAGAATATCCCAAATCCAGTATTCGCCGACACCACCTTTTTCATATTCCTCGAATTTTTCGCCGCGATCCCGCTTGATGCTTTCTGGAGAAACAATCTCGATACAAATATCCGCTGCACCGTTGACAGAGGTTTTTGCTAATATGCTGAGGTTGTTGTTCAGTACGACGAGCAAATCTGGTTCTCGGTTAACTCCGGTAGGCAGACGCATCAAAAAAGGCAGATGCCGAAGCTCGCCAATCGGTTTGAGTTCAAAATAGGCTTCGAGCAAACGCGCACCATAACGGATAGTTTCGTCGTGTCTGTCGGTTGCAGGAGCCATCTTGATCACCGTCCCGTTGACCCATTCGCAGAAATGTTCAGCGTATTTGTCGAGGTATTCCTCTTCTGAGACGCCCATTGCGATAATCTGGCCGGACGGCGTATATGTGAATTCACCCACAGTCATGGAAGTTAATCCTCTCACCTGAAAACAGTATAGCATCTGGCGATTGTTTGCTACAATTGTTCTGTACGGACGTGGGGAGCGAAAAAATGGCGGTCGATTTACTGAAAATTCTCAACGATCAGCAGCGCGCGGCGGTCACAGCAGGCGACGGGCCGGTGCTGGTGCTGGCAGGCCCCGGCAGCGGCAAGACGCGCGTGTTGACGCATCGCATTGCTTATCTGATTCAGGACGAGGGCGTCGCGCCCTATCATCTGGTCGCCGTGACCTTCACCAACAAGGCTGCCGCCGAAATGCGCGAGCGCGTCGAGAAGCTGCTCGGCGGGCATCTCGACGGCCTGCAAATCGGCACCTTCCACTCGATCTGCGCGCGCCTGCTGCGCATCGAAGCGATCCACACGCCCTATCAGCGCGATTACGTGATCTACGACACCGACGACCAAACCTCGGTCATCAAGAGCCTGCTGGCTGAGATGAACGTCGATCCGAAGAAGTTCAAGCCGGGCGGCGTCCTCAATGCGATCTCGACCGCTAAGAACGAGCTGATCGAGCCGGGGGAGTACGTCAGCCGGGATTACTTCGGCGAAATTGTCGCGCGGATTTATCCGCAGTATCAGCAGCGCCTGGTCGCCAGCAACGCGATGGATTTCGACGATTTGCTGATGCAGACGGTATTACTGCTGCGCGACAATGCCGAAGTGCGCGAGAAATATCAGCAGCGCTGGCAGCACATTCTGGTAGACGAATTTCAGGATACCAATCAGGCGCAGTATCAACTGGTCAAGATGCTCGGCCAGCCGCAGGAGAACGTGTTCGTCGTCGGCGACGAGGATCAGGGGATTTACGCCTTTCGCGGTGCGGACTATCGCAACGTGCAGCAGTTCCGCCGTGATTATCCGCTGGCGCGCGTGATCCTACTGGAGCAGAACTACCGCTCGACGCAGATTGTCCTCGATACCGCCCGCGCCGTGATCGACAAGAACACGCATCGCACGCCCAAAGCCCTGTTCACGGATCGGGCAGGCGGCGCGCTGGTAACGATCTACGAAGCCTACAGCGAAGGCGAAGAAGGCGATTACGTCCTCAACACCATCAAGCAGTTGATCAAGCGCGACGGCTACAAGCTGCGCGATTTCGCCGTGATGTACCGCACCAACGCCCAGTCACGCTCGATTGAAGACGCCTTTATCAAGTATGGGATGTCGTATAAGCTGGTCGGCGGCGTTGGCTTCTACAAGCGGCGCGAAATCCGCGATCTGGTTGCTTACCTGCGCGTGATCAACAACCCAAACGAGGTCGTCAGCTTTGAGCGCATTATCAACGTACCGGGGCGCGGGATCGGCAAAACGTCGCTGGAGCAGTTCGGCGAGTGGGCGCGCCAGAACAAGATGAGCATCACCGAGGCGCTGGCGGCGGTCGCGCGCGGCGTGCCGTCGCCGCTCAAGGGGAAAGCGGTCAAAGCGTTCGCCGATTTCGCCGCGCTGATCGCGGATTTGCAGGAACTCGCGCAGCAAAACGATCTGACCGTCCTTTTTGACGAACTGCTGGCGCGGATCAGCTATAACCTGTATCTGACCGAGATCAGCGAGACGCCGGAAGAGATGCAGGAGCGCTCCGAGAACGTCGCGGCGCTGCGCGGGCTGATTTTCGACAAGAAAGACCTCGAACTGAACGACTTCCTCGAAGATACGGCGCTCGTTTCCGACATCGACACGCTTGATCCCGATAAGGATGGCGTGACCCTGCTGACGCTGCACGCGGCCAAAGGGCTGGAGTACCCGATTGTGTTCATCACCGGGCTGGAGGATGGCCTGCTGCCCCATTCGCGCTCGTTCACCGAGCCGGACGCCATGCAGGAAGAACGCCGCCTGCTCTACGTCGGCGTGACGCGGGCAAAGGATCGTCTCTTTCTGACCTACGCTTTCCGCCGCTCGCTCTATGGCGAAAGCGTGGTCGGGATTCCCTCGCGCTTCCTGAGCGACATCCCGCCCGAACTAACCGAAGGCGTCTCGCCGCGCCTGCAAACTCAGCGCGACCGCAGCGGCTATCAGCGTGAGATCGAGTGGCAGCGCGACCGTGAGGAACAACCGATCAACCCCAGAGGCACGGGCGGCAAAATCATCTCGTTTGATAGGGCTGCGCGCCAGCAGCGCGAACTGCGTTACAAGCGCGGACAGCGCGTCTATCATTCCAAGTTCGGCGAAGGCACGGTGATCGACAGCCGCCCGGATGGGCAGGATGAAGAGGTACAGGTGAAGTTCACCAAATACGGCATGAAACTGCTCGCCGCCAGCTTCGCCAACCTGATTATCCTCGATAAGTGAGCGCAGCGATGCACATCCGATCTGCACACGCGAGCGATTTGGCATCACTTCAGGCGTTGTACGATGCCTGGATGCCCACGCCGATCCCTAACGCGCAGGCTGCCCTGAACGATCATCACGTCCGCGTCGCCGAGAGCGAGGATAGTGCTGTGCTTGGCATCTCGATTCTCACGAAAGGCGGGTTTGTCTGGGCTGCCGTCGTGCCACTGAGTCGGCGGCAAGGCATTGCCACCCGGCTGATCGAGGATGCCATTCAGCAGGCAGCGGCGCTCGGCTTAACCGAACTGTCCGCCCAGATCGATGAAGACAATCCTGCTGCCTCTCGCCTCGCGGAGCGCTTTGGCTTTCAGCCGTTTCTCCACGCCGTGAATCTCTCGCTGGATTTAACGCATTGGGACGAAACAGAACTCGCGCCGATGCTCGCTCAGGCGCAGGCCGCCGGAATCCGTTTCGTGACCTATGCTGATCTCGGCGATACGCCAGAGCATCGACGCCAGCTCTATGAACTGAATAAAGCGCTCAACGCAACCATCCCCCGCGAGCATCCGCAGCCGTTTACGCCGTTCGAGACCTATGTGGCAGGCCGCATCACGAATCCTAAAATGCCGCATGACGGCATTTGGATCGTGCTCGACGGTGATCGGTGGATCGGGATGACACAGGTGAGTCTCGAAGAAGACTATGCTTTTCAGCAGATGACGGGCATTCTGCCGGACTATCGCGGACGCGGCATCGCGCAGGCGCTCAAGCTGCTGTTGATCCGGTTTGTGCAGCAGAATCAACGACCGGTCATCCGCACGTTCAACGATGTCACCAACCCAGCGATGATCGCCGTCAATGAGAAGGCCGGATTTCGTCAGCAGGGGCGCTTTCGCTGGGCGCGTAAGACGCTGATTACAGCTTCAAAACCAGCCGAAAAATAGCCGCTGTCAGCCCCGATTTTAACCGAAGTTTCACTTCCATTCTGCTGGCTCGACCTATATAATGCAACATTATTGACCCCGATATTTGGCGGGTCTTTAGATGAGGAAATTAGCGACACAATGGCGAAAATTACGGGTGGTATGGTCGTCAGCCTGAACTACGTCCTCACCGTCGGCGGCGAGGTGCTGGCACAGACCGACGACGGCGATCCGATGGAATATCTGCACGGGGTTGGCGAGATTCTCCCCGGCCTGGAAGCGGCGCTCGAAGGCAAGGAAGTCGGCGACAAGTTCAGTGTCACGCTCGACCCTCAGGATGCCTATGGCGATTACGACGAGGATGATCTGGAAGAAATCGACCGCGCCGACATCCCCAACGTCGAAGACCTCGAAGTCGGGATGGCAGTCGAGGTCGAGGACGAGGACGGCTATGCGTATATGGCGACCGTCACCGAGATTGACGATAAGGTGGTCGTGCTCGACTTCAACCCGCCGCTGGCGGGCAAGACCCTGACCTATGACGTGGAAGTCGTCGGCATCCGCGAAGCGACCCCCGAAGAACTCGAACAC
>DASZXN010000466.1:0-2734 GCA_035545875.1 Phototrophicaceae bacterium | reverse complement strand
GAGATCACAACCGCCGCTCCCGCCCTGAGCGAAGACCAGATCGCCACCAAAGTCGAGTCGTTCGAGCAGGAGACAGGCACAGTCAACCTGACCGACGCGGCGATCATCGTCTCTGGCGGGCGCGGCATGGCGAACAACCCGAAGGATGCTCCCGCTGGTACGGAAGGTGATCCCTCGGTCTGGAAGGCCAAAGATGGCTTCGCTCACGTGATCCAGCCGCTCGCCGATGCGCTCGGCGCGGCGGTCGGCGCGAGCCGCGCGGCGGTCGATGCCGGGTATATCCCCTACGCCCATCAGGTCGGGCAGACGGGTAAGGTCGTCTCGCCGGATTTGTATATCGCCTGCGGCATTTCCGGCGCGATCCAGCATCAGGCCGGGATGCGCACCAGCCAGATCATCGTCGCCATCAACAAGGACGGCGAAGCGCCGATTTTCAAGATGGCGCGCTACGGCCTCGTCGGTGATTTGTACGTGATCGTCCCCGCGCTGACCGCCGAGGTCAAGAAGCGGCTAGGGAAGTAACCTACGAATCGGTTGAATTTGTAGGGCACGATAGGTCGCGTCCTTCCGAGAAGCGGCAGGCTGATCCACATGATCGACCTGCCGCTTTTTATTTGCGATGCTCAAACCGCACGCAATCGAGAAATTCCAAATCACTCCCGCGATACATAATTCGTAAATTTTCGCACACTCGTCAAAATTATGTGTATTATAATTAACCTGTTTACATTTCACTTCAGATTAACAGGAGTATGCAAGATGCAGCGGATCGCGTTGTTGGGCTTGGGCATCATGGGATCGGGGATGGCGTCCAACTGGTTGAGGAAAGGCTTTCCGCTGACAGTTTACAATCGCACGCGCAGCAAAGCCGAGCCGTTCGCGGCAAAAGACGCGCGGATCGCCGATACGCCGCGCGAGGCTGCTCAGGACGCCGATATTATCGTGGCGATGGTTACAGACGACGACGCCTCGCGTGAAGTCTGGCTGGGCGAGAACGGCGCGCTCGCCAATGCCAAAGCAGGCGCTATCATCGTCGAATCGAGTACGATTTCGCCGGACTGGACGCGCGAACTCGCCAACCGGGTCGAGGCGCAGGGCTGCTTTTATCTCGACGTACCCGTCACGGGTAGCAAAGCGGCAGCATCCGATGGTAATCTGGTGCTGTTCGTCGGCGGTGAAGCGTCCACGCTGGAACAAGCGCGCCCCGCTCTCGAAGCGATCAGCCGCCAGATCAACCACGTGGGCGAGATCGGCATGGGCGCAACCTGGAAACTGATCAACAACATGCAGCTTGCCGTGCAGATCGTCGCGGTTTCGGAAGCGCTGGCGCTCGCCGAAAAAGCCGGATTTAATCTACAGCAGGCCAGCCAGTTGATCGTCAACAGTGCGGCGAGCAGCCCATTTGTGCAGGGCAAAATGCCGCGCCTGATCCAGCACGATTTTGGCGATACCGAGTTCAGCCTGAGCAATATGCTCAAGGATACGCGCTATGCCTTGAAGGTCGGCGAACAGCTTGGCGTGCCGCTCGGCGCAGTCGAGGCGGCATCGGAAGTCTTTCGCCGCGCCTCCGAGCAGGGTCACGGCGATGAGGATGTCGCGGCAGTGATCGCGGGTGTGAACGCTTGACACCCTTCACAAACCGTCGCAATCGTGCTATAATCTCTATTGAAACACGGGGGTGAACTAGCTTCGACGTGGGAAGCTGAGACCGTGTAGCAGGTCGTGGAGCCTAGCCACGTTAAAATGGGCACGGCTATAAATGCCAACAACAACGAAACTGCTTTCGCTTACGCAGCCTAAGACTGAATAAGTGAGAGTGCCGGGCCATAGTAGCCCGCGCCGTCCGTCCCATGTGTACCTGTCCACGTGGATTGACGGGCGTCACTAACGACAGGGTGCTGCTGCTGTCACGCCGATAAACAGCGGCCTAAGACCCATCGGCTAGCCGAGCGCGTACCAGGTTGGCTGGGGCTACGCTCCGTGAAAATCAACAGCCGACTAAACCTGTAGACGCATTGCCTCGAATCTTACGGACGCGGTGGGCGGACGCCGCCACCTCCACTCGATAAACGACCTCACAGCGATGTGGGGTCGTTTGCGTTTTAGCGCCTGTCGTACCAATCTGGCCTCTGGTGGAATCGCCGGATTACAGGCTATAGTTGAGCGGTACACAGGAGAAAAATTTATGGATACGAAAGCTGCTTTAGCCGCGCTTGGCGTGACCGACCAGACCTTGACGCAGGCGGAAAAAGATCAATTAGACCGTGACGGATTTTTGCCGCTCGCCAACATTATGTCAGCGGACGTGATCGCCAGAATTAACCAGCGCGTCACCGAACTAATCGCTGCTGAAGGCGAGGAAGCGGGTAAAGAGGTGCATCAGGAAGCGGGGACAACCCGCCTGAGCGATCTGGTCAACAAAGACCCCATCTTCGAAATCTGCTTCACCAACCCGCGCGTGCTGGCCGGAATTGCGCACGTGCTGAAGGACAATCTCAAGCTGTCGTCGCTCAATTTCCGGGCGGCGCTGCCGGGTTTCGGGCTTCAGGGCTTGCACGCCGATTGGGGCGGCGCGGTCGCGCCAGACGATTATTTCGTCTGCAACTCGATCTGGCTGCTCGACGACTTCACCGCATCGAACGGGGCAACGCGCATCGTCCCCGGCTCGCAGCGCAGCGGCAAAGTCCCGCGCGACGTGATGGCTGATCCCACCCAGTCCGCTCCCGGCGAAATT
>DASZXN010000465.1:0-2734 GCA_035545875.1 Phototrophicaceae bacterium | reverse complement strand
AGTTCGGGCGCGCCGGGGCGCGGCACGACCTTTTTCGGGATCAACTCGATCATGCGGGCGGTGATCTCCGTACACAGGTCGTCGAGATCGTCGCTCATGCTGTAGGCTTTGCACATCCCGCTGAGGAACTCGCGCATCCGCAGCCCGACCAACTCATTTTGAATTTCGGGAATGACCTGAATGCCGCGCGCCTGCATCATAGCATCTTCGGCGATAGCCCAGACCGGCTCCGAATCGACCAGCAGGCCGTCCATGTCGAAGATGATCGCCTGCGGACAAAATTCACTCATGCGTTTCGTCTTTCCGCTGCGCAAAAGCCTGCTCGAAAGCAGTGCGCAGTTCTTCCGCCTGAATCGTGACTTCGCTGCCGAGCAAAATCTGCAAGCCGCGATCAAACACGGCCTGATGCGGCGTGTCGATCACGCGGGCATAGGCGGCAGGCCCCGCCGCCAGCGGCAGAATCGGCGCGAGCGAGCGCGACTCGACAAACACGTCTGCGCCATCCCTGACTTTCTGGCGGGCGACAACACCGCCGAAACCGACGAACAGATCGACGACCGGGCGGGCGGCCAGATCGGACGAGCCGTCGCCGATCATCATCTTGCGACCGGGCTTATTCGAGGCAAGTTCGCGCACAATCGCGGATTTGCCACTGGATACGGTCAGCGGGCCTTCGTTGTAGTCGAGATAGGTTTGCTTGGTCTGCGTCTGCGGCTCGTAGTAGCGCCACCAGTCGCCCGATAGCTGGTTGTATTCCAGTTCGACAGCGCGAATGTTTTCCGGCGCGACGCCGAGCCGCGCGCCGAAGCCGCGCACGGGTTCCGCGAGGCCGCCGCTGATGATGAACACCTGCTTGCCCAGAAATTGCAGCGCCGCCACGACTTCGCGCGCGTCCGGCACGAGTTCCTGCCAGTAGCGCTCCTCAATGGCCTTCAACTGGCCGCGCGTCGGGCGGATGGCTTGCAGACGCTTGCCATAGACTTCGGCGAGGTCGAGGTCGCCGTCCATCGCCTTCTGGGTCAGGACGCCGACGCGCCATTCCTTGCCCTTGAAGCGCGCCAGCTCGTCAATGCCCTCGATGGCGGAGAGGGTGCTGTCGCAGTCGAAAAAGATCAGGTCAAAACTCGTCCAGCGGGTTTGATCCATTGCAGCAACTTTGCTATGAAATGCAAACGTCTGCATTGTAACGCGGCGCTCAAAATTTGTGAACGGATCGATTCACCGGGATCAACGGAGCAAAAGGCACAAATCGAATGTGCAAACCAGCGCGATTTATTTGACCCGCTGTCCTTCCGCTTCTATAATCGAACGTAGATTCGATTAATTTTTCAGGGATGTATGGCACGCAAACCTGCCGATCAATCCGTCCACCGTGACGACATTCTCCGGGCAGCCGCCGAGGTGCTTCAGCGCAGCGGTTACGAGGCTGCGACGATGAAAGAGATCGCCGCAGCGGTGAACCTGACCGCTGCCAGCCTCTATCACCACTTCCGCAACAAGGATACGCTGCTGCTGGCCGTGCTCGAACTGGGGCTGGACGTGGCGATTCGCAAGATCGAGCCGATTGCTGCCTCCGATCTGCCCAGCGATCAAAAGCTGCGCCAGATGATCTGCGTCCATGTCGTCGGCCTGACCGAGAACACGGCGGTCGGCGCGGCGATGGTGTTTGAGATTCGCGCGCTGATGCAGGTCAAAGCGCCGCCGAAAAGCGCCAGCGCGGAGGATCGTGCCGCCTATGCCGATTTTGTTGCGCGGCGTGAGGCGTTTTTCAAGCAGCGCGATCACTTCGAGGACGTGTTTCGCGTGGTCGTGCGCGAAGGCGTCGAGCGCGGGACGTTTCGTCCGCTCGACGTGCCGATCTTCGTCAAGACGCTGTTGGGCGCGCACAACTGGGTCGGCGTGTGGTATCGACCCGATGGCCGACTGAACGGCGCGCAGATCGCCGAGATGATCGCCGACACGATGCTCAAGGGCGTGCTGGCGTAATAGGGAATTTTCGTAGGGGCAGGCCTTAGGCCTGCCCCTACACACAATAGGATCGTTTATTTGAAAGGTTTAATCGATGGTTGACTTTACTCCAACCGAAGAACAGCAGCAGCTCATCGACACGATCAAGCGCTACGCCGCCAACGACATCGAGCCAGCGGCGCACGAAGCCGACGAGAACGAGCATATCCCTTCAAATGTACTCAAAACGGGCTGGGACATTGGCCTGATTCAGACGGCGATCCCGGAAGAATTCGGCGGCTTGGGCGAGTTGAGCGCGGTCACGGGAGCGCTGGCGGCGGAAGCGCTCGCGCGCGGCGATCTGGCGACGGCGCTTGAAGTGCTCGCGCCTGCAACGTTCGCCTATCCGGTGATTCTCTATGGCACAGAAGCGCAGAAGCAGCAGTTTTTACCGCCGTTCGTCGAGGATCAGATGCCGAAAGTTAGCGCGGCGCTGCTCGAACCGGGCATTTTCTTCGATGCGCACGCGCTCAAGACGACGGCGACGGTGCAGGGCGATCAGGTGACGCTGGACGGCGAAAAAGCCTACGTTCCGCTGGCAGCGACGGCGGATCATCTGCTGATTTACGCGCGTGACAGCGCCAGCGGCAAGGTCGATGGCTATCTGGTCGATGCGCATAACCCCGGCGTGACGCTCGGAGCGCGCGAGCAGTTGATGGGGATTCGTGCGCTGCCGACTTACCGCGTCAAGCTGAATAATGCGCAGGTTGGGATCGACTGTCGCCTC
>DASZXN010000464.1:0-13343 GCA_035545875.1 Phototrophicaceae bacterium | reverse complement strand
CGACGCGCAGCGTTATCTCAACACGGTGCGCGCCGATACGCAGCAGATGGGGCGACTGATTGACGACTTGCTGACGTTCTCGCGCCTGAGCCGACAGGATTTGAAGAAGCAGAACGTCAACCCCACTGAGATCGTCAATTTTGTGCTGGCGGATATGCGCCTCGAACTGGGGGAGCGCCAGATCGAGTTTCGCGTTGCTGAATTACCCCGCTGCCAGGCAGACCCGGCGCTGCTCAAGCAGGTCTACGTCAACCTGCTCTCGAACGCGGCCAAGTACACCCGCAAATGTGAAAATGCGGTCGTCGAAGTCGGCTCAAGTGAAGAAAACGGAGAAACGGTTTATTATGTGAAAGATAACGGTGTTGGCTTCAATATGCGTTATGCGCATAAGCTGTTCAAGGTGTTTCAGCGGCTGCATTCTGCTGACGACTATGAAGGGACGGGCGTTGGCCTGGCGATTATCCAGCGGGTGATCAACCGTCACGGCGGGCGCGTTTGGGCGGAAGCTGAACCGAATAAAGGAGCATCATTTTACTTTACGCTGAGTGGAGGACAAGCCAATGGTTGAGGGCGCTGTTGAAATCCTGCTAGTCGAAGATAACCCGCGTGATGTCGAACTCACGCTGCGCGCCCTGAAAAAGCACAACCTGTCCAATCATGTTCAGGTGGTGCGCGATGGCGAAGAAGCGCTCGACTTCATCTTTGGCACCGGCCCATACAGTGGCCGCGATGTCAACATCAAGCCGCGCATCATCCTGCTCGACCTCAAGCTGCCGAAGGTCGATGGGCTGGAGGTGCTTCAGGCGATCAAGTCGGATGCGAATACGCGCACGATTCCGGTCGTCGTGCTGACCTCATCGCGCGAGGAGCGCGACGTGGTTCAAAGCTATGAGTTGGGCGTCAACAGCTACATTGTCAAGCCGGTGGACTTTGAGCAGTTCAGCGAGTCCATGCAGCATTTGGGAATGTATTGGCTGCTGCTGAACATTCCACCCAAGTTATAACAGATGTGGCGTAAAAGTGAGCGAAATAAGATACGCTTATGGCTCACGGGGGTTGTATGAGAGATAAGCTCAATATTCTGATTTTGGAAGATCGCATACAGGATGCCGATTTACTGCTGCACGAGCTTCGGCGCTCTGGCTTCGATTTCGAGTGGATCCGCGTTGAAACCGAAGAGGATTTTCTAAGCCAGATTGAGACTCACCCGGATATTATTCTCGCTGATTTCAGTATGCCGCAGTTCGACGCGACTCGCGCGCTCGAAATTCTGCGCGAAAACAACGTCGATATTCCTTTTATTATCATCTCTGGAACGATTGGCGAAGACGCGGCAGTTTCGGCCATGAAAGCCGGGGCGAACGACTTCTTCGCCAAGAACAAGCTCACGCGGCTCGCGCCAGCCATCGAGCGCGAACTGCGGGAGGCGCGTGAACGCGAGAAGCGGCGCACCATCGCCAATCAACTGCGCCGCTCGGAAGACCGCTTCATCAAAGCTTTCCAGTCCAGCCCGCTGGCGCTAGCGATCTCGACTCTCGAAGGCGGGCGCATCATTGATGTCAACGAGAGCTATCTCAGGATGTTCGGCTACGACCGTGACGTGATCGGGCACTCGTCAGAGGAAATCAATGTCTGGGTCGATTGGGGCGAACGGGATCGCGTCGTCAGTTTTTTGCGCGAACACGGCAGCCTGCGTGATCAGGAAATCCAGTTCCGCAGTCGAGATGGTCGTATCCTCGATACGCTGACATCGCTGGAAATTCTTGATCTGGACGAGGGACTCTGCTCGCTGTCCCTGATTCACGACATTACCGAGCGCAAGCGCGCCGAAGAAGCGACGCGCCGCTACAACCTGCGCTTGCAGACGCTCCACGCTATCGACAGCGCTATTCTCAACGCCCAGTCAGACGACGTGGTTGCTCACATCGCGCTGCGCTACTTCACCAACCAGATGTCCATTGCCGGCCTGAGTATCGTCTCGATGGATTTCGAGGCCGGGGAAGGGATCATCTTTGCCATGCACGATGGAGGCGACGAGACCTCTATCGAAGCGCGCATCGCCCTCAGCGAATGGCTTGAGCATGACATTGATCGGCTGCGCACGGGCGATATTCAAATTCTGGACGTGACGGCTAGTGTCGATTACGTGCCGCCGGGAGTTCGCACCGTTCAGCGCGATACCTTGCGTGTCTGGCTGCGCATCCCTTTGATCGCGCAGAGCGAATTGATCGGCGTGATGAGCCTCGGCAGCGAAAGTATTGCGACGTTCACGGATGAGTTCATCCAAATCGCCCGCGAGATCGCCGATCAGATGGCGATTGCGATGCAGCAGGCGCGTCTCAACGAGCGAATTCGCCGCCACGCTGCCGAACTGGAGCAGCGCGTAGTCGAGCGCACGACCGAATTGGAATGGGCGAAACGGCGCGCCGAAAGCATCCTCAATAACAGCAGCGATGCCATTATCATGGTGGATATGGACGGGAAGATCGAACAGACCAATCCCGGTTTCAACGCGCTGTTCGGCTACAAGAATGGGGATACTTACGGACTGTCGCTGCTCGCGCTGGTTGCTGCCGAGTACGTTGATGCGATCAAACAGACCCTGTACGAAGTTGCGACGACTGATCAGCAAAAACGACTGGAAATCTCTTTCCAGAATACGAGCGGTGCAGTCGTTTCCGCTGATATGATGGTCGCGCCGCTGCTGGAACGGTTCAGCGAGGCTAATCGGCTGCTGATTTGCAGCGTGCGTGACATCACCGAGCGCAAGCTGATCGAGGAAGGGCTGCGCCGCGCCTTCGAACGCGAGCGTGAACTCAACGAGATGAAATCCAGTTTCGTCTCGATTGTCTCGCACGAATTTCGCACGCCGCTCACGACCATCCTGTCGTCCAGCCAACTGATCCGGCTGTATCGAGATCGCATGAGTCTTGAGCGGCAGGTCGATCATCTGGACAAAATCGAGACCCAGGTGCGCCGCCTGACCGATCTGCTCAATGACGTGCTGACCCTCAGCAAAGCCGACGCCGTTGGCATGGAATTCAACCCGGTACCACTCAACCTGACCGCGTTTTGCCGGGCTATCGCCGAAGAGATTCAGGTGATCACCAAAACACCGCACCGCATTGTCGTTTCAGTGACAGGCACCTGCGACGGCTTCATGGGCGATGAAAAGCTGCTGCGCCACATCGTCATCAATCTGCTGACCAATGCCATCAAGTATTCGCCGGAAGGTGGCTCGGTGCAGTTCGATTTGATTTGTACGGATAATCAGGCGGCGATTCGCATCAGCGATCAGGGTTTGGGCATCCCCGAAGAAGATCAGAAGCACCTGTTCGAGCCGTTCCACCGCGCTAAAAATGTGCGCGAAATCTCTGGAACCGGGTTAGGGCTGCCGATTGTCAAGCGCGCCGTCGATGCGCACGGCGGCACGATCAGCGTCAACAGTCATGAAGGCGAAGGCACGACCTTCACGGTCAACCTGCCGCTCGCCTCCGCGTAATCATTGAGCGCTTTCAGCGCTGGTTTGCGAGGCAAGCCTTCGTCTCTATGGCCTCATTATCGTGAATCGAAAGAGCGCACAATCGTGCGCCCTTTTAAGTTGCAGCGCCGCGCAGCTTGAATCAGCGGTTGGCGGGGCGATAGCGCTGATAAACCACGCCGCTTCCCAGCGCCTGCGACTCGATCAGCGCGAGATTGACGCGCTGGCCTGCCGGGAACAGGCGTTTGCCGCTCCCCAGCACCAGCGGATAGATGTGCAGTGCGTATTCGTCTACCAGATCGTTCTCAATCAGCGTATGCGCGAGGACGCTGCTGCCGTCGAGTAGGATGTTCTTACCCTCCGCCTGCTTGATTTTGCGCACTTCCTCCACAACGTTGCTCTTGATCTGCGTCGAGTTGCGCCACGCGCTGGTCGATGTGAGCGTGGTCGAGACCACGTATTTGCGCATTCCGTTCATCACGTTGCCGAACGGGTCGTCTTGCATCGGTTCGAACGCGCCGCCGTGAATCTCCCACGTTCTGCGCCCCAGCAGGAGCGCGTCCGCTCCCGCCATCGCCGCGAAGAAATGCGCGCCGATAGCATCGTCCCAGTAAGGGTGTGTCCAGCCGCCGTGTGCGAATCCGCCCTCGGTATCTTCCTGCGCTCCACCCGGCGCTTGAATCACGCCATCCAGTGTGATGAACTCAGCGATAATCAAATTTCTCATCGGGGTTCCCTTATATCCGTCGCAAGACGCGCTCAAGCGTATTCGCTCGTGATTATAAATGCTGCGAGCGGCGCGTCTTATGAAGCCTCAGCCGGAATCCGCGCTGGCGAGCTTTCACCCGCGTAATTCATGGGCGGGTGCTTGAGGTGGAAATCGGTCGCGTCCTGATACAGCCTGGCGACCGCCAGCACCTCGGCTTCGTGATACAGCCTGCCGATAAACGTCACGCTGGTCGGCGACCCCTGCTCGTTGAAGCCGTTCGGCACGACGACCGCCGGGTGCCCGGTCAGGTTGGTCAGCGTGAGCGCGTTGGCGGCGAACGGCGGCACGACGAACACGTCGACCGTGTCCATCAGCGCGGCCATTTTCTCGATCAGCAGGGCGCGCGCGCGGTTGGCGCGGATGTACTCGACGGCGGTCATGAAGCGCGCCGCGCGGAAGCTGTTCGGCCATGCTTCCTTGTCCTGCCACGTCAGTTGATCGTCCTGATTACTGAGCGTCAGATCGTCGAAGGCGGCGGCGGCTTCCGCGAACAGGATCATCACGACGGGTTCGAGGTCGTCGTCGGGCAGGGTCATCGGGATCAGGTCAATACCCTGCGCGCGCAGTACGTCGAGCACGGCGCGATCCGCGTCCGAGCCGCCGGTTTCGCGCAGTCCGGCGATACCCGCCGTGTCCTCGGTGGCTTCCGGCGCTTTCTCGAACGCCTTTTCGACGTAGCCGACCCGCAGCTTGCGCAGGTCGAGATCGGGATTCCACTCGAACGGCGCATCGACCACCGCCGCGTCGAGTCCATCCGAGCCGTACACGGCGGTAAAGACTAACGCGCAGTCCTCGACCGAGCGGCACATCGGGCCAGCCTTGTCCATACTCCACGCCAGCGCCATCGCTCCATAGCGGCTGATACGGCCAAAGGTCGGGCGCAGTCCGCTGACGCCGCAGCGCGTCGAGGGCGAGACAATCGATCCGAGCGTTTCCGTCCCGATTGCGAAGCCGACCAGTCCCGCCGCCACCGCCGAGCCTGATCCCGCCGACGACCCACTTGATCCCTCGTCCAGATTCCAGGGATTGCGCGTGGTCGCGTCGAACCAGATGTCGCCGTAGGCCAGCGCGCCCAGCGTTAGCTTGGCGATCAGCACCGCGCCTGCCGCTTCCAGCCGCTCGACAATCGTCGCGTTCACGCCGATCATCTGATCGCGGTACGGTTCCGCGCCCCACGTCGTCCGGTAGCCGCGCACGGCGAACAGGTCTTTCGCGCCCCAGGGAATCCCGTGCAGCGGCGAGCGATACTTCCCGGAGGCAATTTCCTCGTCGGCGCGTTTGGCTTGCTGATAGGCCAAATCCTCGGTGTAAGTGACGACGCAGTGGAGAAACGGATCGAAGCGCTTGAGCCGCGCGAGATACATCTCGGTCAGTTCCAGTGACGTAACCTGCCGCGTGCGAATGAGTTCCGCCAGCTTCGTCAGCGGCCAGAAGGCCACGTCTTCGAGGTTCTCCGGGCGCTCGACTTCGCCCTGAGCGCTCATCCGATAGGTGCGTTCAGCGGCGCTCGAACGGGCGCGGAGCGGGCGTGGATCAAAGTGCAGCGGCGGCGCGACCGAGTTTTCCAGCTTGATCGCGCGCAGCTTCTCGTACTGTTTGGCGCGGTTGTTGACCGCATCAAGCAGTTGATCGCGCTCGGCGTCAGTGAAATTCAGGCCGATCAACTTCTCGGCGGCGGCCACATCCGCCGCGCTGATGGAGGGCGTTGTCTCCTGCTGCTCTTCGCTCATGAAGGGTTATCCTCTGTGAAATTCGCTGCGCAATAACGTTCGGGGGTGTTGCAGGGCGCACGCCGTGCGCCCTGACGATCACATTGATAATCTGCGTAGGGGCGAGGCACGCTTCGCCCTTACGATATTTTCTCGTGATTACGCATTATTGATCGTCGGATCGAGTGCGTCGCGCAGCCCATCGCCGACGACGTACAGGCACAGCACCGTGACGACGATCAGCAGCCCCGGCGGGATAATCAGGTATGCGCCCGTTTTGAAAAATGACTGCGCGTTACTGAGCATGTTGCCCCACGTCGGTGTCGGCGGCTGAATACCGACGCCGAGGAAGCTCAGCGCCGATTCGACCAGGATCAGGTCGCCCATCGTGATCGCCAGATTGACAATCGTGATCGAGATCACGTTGGGGATGATATGGAGAAACATAATATGCCAATCGGATGCGCCGACCGCGCGCGCCGCCACGATGAAATCGCGCTCGCGCAGCGACAGCGTTTCGCCGCGCACGAGGCGCGTCGTGAACGTCCAGCCGATCAAGCCAAAGACGATGATCAGCGCGGTTGGGCCGGGACGGAGGATGGCCGCGATAATCAGCAGCAAAAACAGGGCGGGAATCGAATTGATAGTGGCGATCACCCAGTTGATCAGGTCGTCCAGTCTGCCGCCGAAATAGCCCGCCATCACGCCGAGGATCAGGCCGATACCAATCGAGAGCACGCCGCCGACCACCGCGATTCCCAGCGAGACTTGCCCGGCGAACATCAGGCGCGACAACTGATCACGCCCGATATTATCCGTCCCCAGAACGTGACCCGGCGTGCCGAGCGGCAGCATATGCGCGTAGCCGTTGGTCGCGTCGGGATCGACGTTGAGAAAGTCGCGGCTGATGATGGGCGCGAGCGCCGAGATCACGACTAGCAGGAGCAGCACACCGAGCGCGATCAGCGTCAGGGTATCGCGGCGCAGACGGTACATGGCTCGACCGAGCAGCGACATTCCAGATCGCGCTTCGCCCACATTCAACCGCTTGGTTGGGGTTAGCGCCGCTGGCGCTGTTTGCGATTCACTCATAATCGTCGAGTCCTAACTAAAACGGATACGCGGGTCGATGACGGCATACAATACATCGGTAATCAGGAGGCCGATCAGCGTGCCCGCGCCCGCGATAATCACCGTTGCCATGACAATCGGATAATCCTGCTGGACGACAGCACGCACCGCGAGCAGCCCCAGCCCCGGCCATGAGAAGATCGTCTCGACGACCGCTGCGCCGCCGAGCAGCCCGGCAATCGCAGGGCCGAGGAAGGTCGCCAGCGGGATCAGGGCGTTGCGCGCGCCGTGCCGGAACCAGACCTCTCGGCGTGATAAGCCTTTGGCCTGCGCCGTGCGGATGTAATCCTTGCTGATGGTTTCCAGCATCGAGGCACGCATGAAGCGCGAGTAGCTGGCAATCGGCGCGGCGGCGAGCACAATCGTCGGCAGGATCAGATAATTCAGGCGTTGATAAATCGGCGGACACGTCCCGGTCAGTGTGACGGCACAGCGGCTCCCCATCGGCAAAATGTCAAGCCATGCGCCGAAAATCAGGATCAGGATGAGGCCGAGCCAGAAAGCCGGAATCGCGTTGATCAGCACCGCTAGCACGCGGGTGACGTTATCGAAAGCGCGTCCGCGACCAATCGCCGCCAGAATGCCAATCGGCATCCCGACGATGATGCTCAGGAGCAGCGCCATCGCGCCCAGTTCCAGCGTGGCGGGAATGCGCCCCATCACAATATTGAATACAGGTTGGTGCTGGAAGAACGAGTCGCCGAAGTCGCCGCGCAGGATGCCCAACTGGGTTCCCGGCGGCAGCGGATTGCCATCCGGCCCATCGAGCGCCAACAGGAAGCTGTGATCGGCGAGGCCATCGCCGTTCGAGTCCCAGCGCATCCAGTCATCGCCGAGCAGCCAGCGGACGTATTGAACCGGAAAGGGATCATCGACGCCGAGGCGTGCCGCGAGTTCTTCACGTTCCTGCGGGGTGATGTTCGGATTGAACGTCAGCGCGGTGACCGGGCCACCGGGCGCGCCGAGCATCAGCGCGTAGGACAGAAGCGTGATCCCGAAAAAGGTTGGGATCGCCTGTAACAGACGACGCAGAAGATATTTCGACATAACGCTGCCAGCCTGTTAACGATTTATGCGAAAAAGGGCAGCACCCGCCTTGACGGGTGCTGCCAGGAAATCGGAAGTGCTTACGGAGCCAGGTTCCAGGTATCGACGTTCCAGAACAGTTGGTTCGGGTACGGCTTGAAACCATCCAGCTTGGACGACGCCGCGATCATGGCCTTCGACGTATACAGGAAGATGTAGGGCTGATCGGCAACCAGCTTTTCCTGCGCCTGCTGATAGAGCTTGGCGCGACCCGTCGGATCACAGCCGGGCAGGTTATTGGCCTGACTGAGCAGATCGGTCACGTCCTGATTGTAGTAGGAGACGAAGTTGAAACCGCCGCCCACCTTATCGTTTGAGGCGTTGAAGGCGAAGCCGAAGTCGGGGTTGTCCGGGTAGCTCAGGCTCCAGCCGAGCAGTGCCGTATCGAAGGTCTGGCCGACCAGCTTCTGCACCGCCGTGTTGAAGTCGATGGCCTGGAAATCGACCTGCGCGCCGACTTTCTTGAACTGATCCTGAATCAACTGGCCGACCGCCACCACCGTCGAATCGCTGGCGGAGGTGATCAGGCTGAAGGCCAGCTTGGTGCCGTCTGGCGCGTACTTCGCGCCCTTCGCCACGCGCGGCGTGTCAGGATTGTTGTCGTCATCGATCCAGCCGGCATCGGTCAGCATCTTGTTGGCCGCGTCGAGGTCAACACTGATCGGCTTCAGGTCAGGATTAAACGCCCAACTGGTCGCAATCGAGGGCGAGGTCGCAGGAACCGCTTCGCCAAAGAGCGCGCCCTGAATGATGGCGTTGATGTCTACGGCCTTCGCCAGCGCCTGACGCACGCGCACGTCGCCGAAGATCGGATGCGGCGGCTGCGCTACGGGCTTGCCATCGGCGTCCACGCCGTCAATCGGCTTGGTTGGGTCAGCGAGGTTGAAGGCCAGCCATTCGTAACCGTTATTCAACTGCTCGTAGGTCTGAATGTCACCAGAGGCGGATTTGGCGCGCAGATCAGGGAAGTTCTGCGGCGGAATATCCGTGAACACGTCCATCAGGTTCAGGTCGCCCGCCTCGAACTGCTGCAAGGCCACGTCAACGTCATCGACGTTCTTGTAAATGAAGCCGGTCGGGTTGACCGCGCCGTTCAGCGTGTCGGGGTAAACTGTGCTGGCTTGCAGGCTGACCTGCTGCCCCGGAACCAACTGCGAGAAGTTGAACACGCCGTCGCTGACGGTCGGATTCGTGTTGAAGTCCGCCTTGTCCATCTTCGAGTAGTCGCTGCCGATTTGCTGCTGGAGGACGTGCGCCGGGACAGGCACAATCTCGTTGGTTTCGTCGATGTTGTTGCAGGCGGGCGTCTTATACTTGATGACCAGCGTATAGTCATCGGGCGAACTGACCGAATCAATCACGTCGACCGCATCGGTGCGCGGTGAGGAGGTCTTGCCGCTGGCAATCGCGTTATAGGAGTAAATGAAGTCCTGAGCCGTGACGGGCGTGCCATCGCTCCACTTGTAATCGTCGCGCAGGTGGTAGGTGATGGTCAGACCGTCGCTGGAAACGTCCCACGATTTCGTCAGACCGCCGCGCGCGTCGGGGGCAAAGTTGCCCTTTTCCGGGTCAATCCCGACCAGCGTCGGGAAGAGCAGCCCGGTGATCAAAGCGGAGTAAACATCGTTGTTCAGCAGCGGATTCATCGTCGCCACGTCGGTGCCTTTATTGGCATTCGCGTCGATGATGATCCCCCCTTGTCCTGCTCCGCTCTGCGCCGAGAGGGGCAGCGAGCTCGCCCCCAGAACGGCAATGACCAGAACAAAAGCTAACAAACGAGTCCAATGCTTCATATTGCCCTCTTTTGCATAACTCTGTGACGGGAATGGGTAAGTGAGCCACATTTTAAATCTACGCTGTATTGTCTACCGATGAACTAGACTTGTTTACTCAAAAACGCCTCCTCTGGTTCGGCAGGATTGCACATTACAGGCCAATTCTCTCTACAGAATGTTAACGCTCACAGTGACAATCTGGATTGTCCGGCCAGCGCGAAGCGTACTGACCTGCAAGCGAGTCGCCGGGTTTATTTGCTCGGTTCGTCGGCAAGCTGCGCGGGTTTGCTCGGCGCAGCCTCAATTTCATTCCAGGGGATAAACCGTTCCTGATCGGAACGGCGATAGTCCGCGCGTGTCAGCAGGAATTCAAACCAGACGGTCAGCAGGGTGAACAGATAGCGACTGCCCTGTTCCTTGAGCTTGAGGTGCGAAATGCCCACGTCGCGGTTGCGCCACGAAATCGGCACGACGCGGTAGCTGTAACCGCGCACCATCGCCTTGAGCGGAATCTCGATGGTCAGGTTGAAGTGCGGCGATATAAAGGGGCGGCAGCCCTCGATCACGTTGGCGCGGTAGCCTTTGAAGGCGTTGGTCGTATCGTTGAACGGAAGGAGAAACATCAGTTGGATTGCAAAATTGACGATCCGGTTGATCACGAGTTTGAAGCGGGGATAGTCGTAGACGTGCGAGCCGCGCATAAAGCGCGAGCCAAAAGCACAGTCAGCGTCATTGCGGAGGATATAATAGTATTTTTCTACGTCCTGCGGCGCATCGGAAGCGTCGGCCATGTAGATCACGACCGCGTCGCCGGTGAAATGCTCCAGACCATAGCGCACCGCGCGTCCGAAGCCGTTCTTGCCGTTGTTGCGGAGCACGCGGATGCGGCTGTCTTTGGCGCTCTCGGCGCTGACGGCCTGAAAAGTGTTGTCGCTGCTGCCGTCATCGATCACCAGATATTCGACGTTCTCCAGCCCAACGCTGTCGAGGTACGACCGCAGCGCTGCCAGCGTCGGTAGGATTACGTCGGCCTCGTTGCGCGCCGGGATCACGATGGAGAGTTTCATCTCAGCCTGTCATCCACTGACTCATATTTCGCCAGCAACTATATCAGGCAATTACAGTCTCTTCAACAACTGATAATACATCTTTATCAAAAACCCGCCTGATAGGTTCAACTGACATTCTCATCCGGTGAGATTATGTGCCTTCCACCGGTGTAGGGATGCCTCGCCCCTACGAAGAACAAAACCTGCTGCTTCCGATGAGTGACGCATCGCAGAATAAGTTTTGGGGATTATCCCTTCACGACACATATTGTAGGGGCGCAGCACGCTGCGCTCTTGTTATCAGGAGATAATCCCCGTAAGTTATGCCTTAGCACTTCTTTTCGTATAGGACTTAGCTCTCCCTGACCGAACGTACAGGCAATTTTGCGACCATCCCGCAACTCCTATGGCGACAGAATATATGAAATTCGGTTTCAGCCAGTGTACGTCCAGTAAGTCCAATGGAGTAAAGCATCATGAGTACCATCGACCTGAAGGTGAAGACAGGTTTATCCCCGGCGGTGTGGGGAGCGGGAGTCGGGGTTCTGTTTCTGGTGTTCGTGCAGTTCTTCTCGGCGCACAGCGGCGACGGCACGCATTCGCTGGTGCAGCCGATTTCCGGGAGCTTCTTCGAGTTCATCGGCCACTACCTCGCCTACTTCTTTACGCAGGTTCCCACACTGATCGTTCTCGGCGCGACCATTCTGCTCTACGTCGTCGGCACGATCTCGGCGCAGAGCGGCGACACGACCGAGCCTGACCTCACCGCCGTGATGCGCGGGATGCTAATCGGCATCGGTACGGGCATGAACGGCATTCTGGCCTACAACATTTACGGCGTCTGGTTCGGGCAGACGGTTGGCCTGATCATCGGGCTGGCGCTGTTCGTCCTCGGCGTGATCTCGGCGATTTCTGAGGTCTCGCAGAGCGCCGTCTATCAGGGCTTCATCGGCTGGCTGTGCTGGCTCGCGCCGATGTCGTGGCTGGTACTGGGCGTCGGCCTCATCCTGCTGGTCGTGAGCCTCGTGCTGGGGCTGGTCGGGCTGGCAGGCGTCGAGAAGCTCAAGGTCGGTGGCGACGCCAGTGCTGATCCGAGCGTGGCGGGCAAAATCGCTGACGCCAATTGGTCAACCGGAACCTTCTTCCTGATCGGCGGGCTGGCGGGCAACTTCAACTACATGCCGACCGCTTTCGACATGGGCAACGTTGGCTTCATTCACCGCAAGGCCGACGAGGATCACACGGCACACGAGTCCGGACACAACCTGAGCCTGTTCGTGTTTGGCTGGATGATCCACTATCTTGGCGCGCTCGATGAGAACGTAATCGGCTATCGCGCCAAAGCTTTCACCGAACTGCTGGCGGAAAGCCATGCCTCGCGCAGCGGTCGCTCGGAACTGGAGATGTGGGTGTAGGTTCGCTGGAAGGAAAACGTAGGGGCGGGTCTCAGACCCGCCTTTTTTGATTCACGGCATCATTGTTCGTAGGGTCAGGTTTCAAACCTGACCCTACAATTCCTTGCGTCATGCCTTGTGGATTCTACGCTCGCATCCCCGACTGGATGAAACTCAGCATCGCGTCGATCTCGCGAGTATACTCGGAACCGGTTTCCGCCTGCATGATCAGTCCGTAGAAGATCGAAACGTAGAGCGCGGCGATGTAATTTGCCTGCTGATCGAGCGGAATGTCGGCGCGCACCTCCCCGCGTGTCTGACCGTAGCGCAAAATCTGGATCAGGCTGCCGATGAACCCGGCCTCGTAGATCGTGCTGGACTGATCGATGGCGTGTGGCTGCATGATCGCGCGCTGAAAGGCTTGATCGATGCCGGGGAGCGCGAAGACGTAGCGCTGAATATCAGTGAACAGGAAGCGGAAAGCATCAAGCGTGCTCGGCTCAGTGGCGAGATACTCGATCAGGCGCGGTTGAATCTGCTTCTGGAAAATTTCGACGGCAAACGGGATCAGCAGCGCGTCTTTGGTTGGGAAGTAGTTGAACAGCGTCGCCCGGCTGACCTCGGCTCTGGCGGCGATCTCGTCCATTGTCGTCTGACTGTAACCGCCGCTGCCGAATAACGCGGCGGCGGCGGCGATAATCCGCTGTCGGACTCGTTGACGATTGCGTTCGCGCAGCGGCAGAGCATTCATGCAGGTAATCCTAGAAAGCGACCGGCAGGCTGATCAAGCCGCGCAGCGCCATGTTATTGCGCCAGACGACTTCCTCGCGTGGGACGGCGAAATGCAGGTTCGGCATCCGCTTGAGCAGCGTGCTGAAGGCGATTTCACCCTCCAGACGCGCCAGCGGCGCGCCGAGGCAGTAGTGGATGCCCTGCCCAAAGGCAATGT
>DASZXN010000463.1:0-10559 GCA_035545875.1 Phototrophicaceae bacterium | reverse complement strand
CACGACGATCTATCCCGGTTGGTATCAGGGGCGAACTGTCCACATCCACACCAAAATTCGCACCTACGACGAGAATAACAACAAAACCTACGAGTACACGTCGCAGTTGTTCTTCAACGACGACCTGAGCGACCAGATTTACGCCTCGACCGCGCCGTACACCGAGCACACCGGACGCGACACGACCAACGCGACCGACGACATCTTCAATGGCGCATCGACCGACGGATCGATGGATTCAGGCAGCGGCGAGAAGATGCTGCTCACGTTGACTGCCGACGGCAATGGCGGCTACACCACCTCGATTTCCATCGGCATCGACATGACGCGCACCGCGACTGATAACATGGCGGGCGGTGGCGCTGGCGGGCCTCCCGGCGGATTCAATCCACCCGGTCAATCCGACGCAACCGCGACGCCCACGTCCATCTAACCACATGGTGCTGAAATTCAAAGGGCAGGTCTTAGACCTGCCCCTACGAAATCACATCACGAAGCATTTGTAGGGGCATGGCGCGCCGTGCCCCTACGTGATTCATGAGGTTGTGATTACCCGCCGAGGAAGATCGTCGGCGTAGGATTAAGGTCTTGCGCCGGGATCGGGGTCGCACCGATAGCGGTTGGCACAACGGGCGGCGCGACGGTTGGCGGCGGCACGGTCGGGATCACATTGTTCACGCCGATCTGGATTGTATCGTAGCGATAGCCGCCGCTGCTGGAGAAGGCCGACAGGCGCAGTTGATACGCGCCGTTCGGGACCGTGGTCGTGTCCCACGTGCCGAGCGCGCCGTTCGCCTGATTGGTGAACGGCCCGGCAATCACCTGGAAGTTGGTCGGCGCGCTGGCGGGCGCAAGCTCAAGCTGATAGTGATCGAAGTTTGGCCCGCTGACGATGCCCGTGAACTGCACCGCTCCGGTCAACTGCTGACCGTTGGTCGGCGTCGCCAGCTTGACCTGCGGCAGAATCGTGCTGGTGGAGCATTCGTCGGTCGGCGCGCCCTGCGGCGGGTTGGGCAGGCCGACGGAGGTCGCCCACGCTTGTCCCTGCGCGCTTTGCAGCCATGCAATCGCTGACGGATCGTCAATGTTGACGAAGCTCTTGGTCACCACGCTGTCCGGGCAGAACTGATTGGCTTTCAAGCCCGTCCACGTATCAACCGGGACGCTGACGACGAAGCCCTGATTGGACGCGGGCGGCGGTTGGCTCTGGAGGAAGTATTCAGTGCGCACGGTCGAGCAGGGCACGCTCGCATCGTAGACTGCACCCGTATCAGCGCAGATTTGCTGCTGAATGATTCCCGAAGGCGGATTGAAGGGCTGCGGATTGGTGCCTTGCAGCGCGGCAGTCATGGCCGCATTCCAGATTGGCGCGGCGGCGAGGCCGCTGGTGTTGACGGTCGGCGCGTTATCGACGCGCCCGACCCACACGCCGACGACGGCATTGCTGCTGAAGCCCATCGTCCACAGGTCGCGATTGTCGTTGCTCGTCCCCGTCTTGGCGGCGACCAGACCCGCATAGCCGTTGACGTTGAGCGGTGAGTTCGCGCCGAAGGCAGGTGTGCGCGCCGAGTTGTCGCTGAGGATGCTCTGGATCAGGAAGGCGATTTGCGGCTGGATCGCCTGCGCGGGCTGCGCCTGCTGCGGCAAGGGCAGCGCATTGCCGTCCGCATCGGTGATGCCGGTGATGGCGAACAGCGGGACGCGCGTGCCGTTGTTGGCAATTGTGCCGTAAGCCTGCATCATGTCGTAGAGGCGTACCTCGTTCGCGCCGAGCGCCGTCGGCAGGCCGAACTGCGCATCGGGCAGGAAGCGCAGGCCGAGCCGCTGCGCCACGTCGAGGAACTTGTTCAGGCCGATGAAGTTGAGCGTCTTGACCGCCGGAATGTTATAGCTGTTGGCGAAGGCATAGCGCAACGCCACCGGCCCGTGAAACGTGCCGTCATAGTTGACCGGGGTATAGGTTGGGTTCTGGAACGTCGTCGGCACGTCCCACAGGATCGTCGCAGGTGTGTAATACTGATTCGTGCCGCTGGCGGTGCTGCCTTCGAGCGCACCGATGTACTCGACAATCTTGATCGACGAACCGGGCTGCTGCCACGTGAAGGCGTTGTTGACCTGCCCATCAATCGACGTGTCATCGAAATTCGGGCTGCCGACCATCGCCTCAATCGCGCCGTTGCCGGGGGTCGTGACCATGACTGCGCCGGTATTGACGCCGTTAGTCGCCAGCGCCTTGACCTGATTTTCGAGCGCGCTCTGCGCCGCATCCTGAACGCGCGGGATCAGCGTGGTCTTGATCTGGAAGCCGCGCTGGAACATCTCCGCCGTGCCAAAGCTGTTTTCGATCTGCTGCTGGACGAAGTTGACGAAGTGCGGATATTTGACGCTGTAGCTGCGCGGCTCGAAGTTGCGCGTTTCAACCTGCGCCTTCTGCAAGACGACCTGCGGCGAGGTGATCTGCGCCTGCGTCACGCAGAAGGGCTGCTTGTCGTAGGGCGTAAAGGTGAATTGCAGGCAGCCGACCTGCGCCATCCGTGAGAGCACGTCATCCATGCTGGCGAAAGCGGCCTGACGGTTGATCACCGGGTCGTTGGCGGCAGGCGCTTGAATTAAGCTGGCGAGCAGCGCCGATTCAGGCAGATTGAGGCTGTCCGCGCCATGACCGAAATAGAACTGCGAGGCCGCTTCGACGCCATAGGATTGATTGCCGAAAAAGACCTCGTTCAGATACAACTGCAAAATGAAATTCTTATCGTATTTGCGCGCGATTTCGGCGGCGACGACGATCTCCTGCAATTTGCGCTGCGGCGAAACGGTCGTGTCCTGCAAGACGAGGTTACGCGCCACTTCCTGCGTGATCGTGCTCGCGCCGGAGACGACCTGCCCGGAACTCAGGTTTTCGAGGAAGGCGCGCACAATCGCAATCGGATCCCAGCCGGGGTCTTGAAAATAGCGCTCGTTTTCGTTGGCGACGACCGCATCGACCATTTCCGGCGAGATTTTGTCGAGCGCGACGGTGGTACGCGCACCGCCGTTCGGACTGTTCAACTCGGCGATCAGGCTGCCATCCGCCGCGAGAATACGGGCGGTGCGGAACTGTGGCTGATAGCTCGCCAGATTGTTGATCGCGTCCATGTAGGGCGCGGCGAGGCTGTTGTAGTAGAGGACAATGCCAATCGCGCCAATGGCCGCGACCAGAAAGAGCAGCGCCGCAATCACCGCCGCCGCAATCGCGATAATGCGAACGGTACTCTGGCGCTGACGCGCGACCGCATCGGTGTAGGCTGGTGACGCGGTTTCCACGTCGTAGCTCGGCGGTTCATCCGTCTGAATCGGCGCGGCGACGGATTCATATTGGAGCGGCGCAATCGCTGGATTGGGCACGGTCACGCTCGGCACGGTCGCGCCGAGATCCGGTCGCGCCGCAATCGGGACGGTCGCGCCCGCGTCGGTTGAATCGAGATAGACCGCGCCCGTTCCCGGCACGGTGTAATCGGGATCGCGCACCGGAACTTGCTTCGGGATCCAATCGATGGGCGCGGTCGGCACCGTACGGTCGCCTTCGTCGCCCATGTCAGCGGAGGCGGGGACAATCGCGGCGCTCGCGGATTGAACTGCTGCCTGCGCCGCCAGCACTTCGGGCGTTTCGGGAATCCACTGACCGCTGGTGTTGTCGTGGCGATACCAGCGATCCGACTCGACGCCCTTCATCCACCAGACGTTGTTGTCGTCCAGCACCATCAGGTTGCGCAAATCGGCCTGGAACTGGTCGCGGGTGATCTGTCCCTGCTGGTACTGCTGGCGCAGCGCGTTGATGCTCGCGTCCGCCTGATTGAACTTTTCAGCGAGCGCTTGCTGCGCAGCGGTCAGCGGCGAAGCAGCGGGCGGCACAACGGGTTGCGGTTGTTGAGCGGCACTCAGCTTTTCAAGCTGCTGACGCGCATATTCTTCCGGCGAAACGATGGCTGGTGGTGCTTCTGCCGGAGCAGGCGTTTCTGCTGGCGTTGGAGCGGGCGCTGCTGCGGGAGCCGCTGTTTCGACAGGTTGGAGCGCCTGAAGCCGCGCCAGTTCCCGGCGCGCATATTCCGCCGGATCGACAGGCGCTTCAGCGGTTCCCGCGACCTGTGAAACAGGCTGGCTGGCCTGCGTGGGCGACGCGGCGACCGGCGCGGATTGTCCGGTACTCGACGTGGCGGGCGCGGGCTGCACTTCGACGCTGGGCACATTGTCCACGAGGCTCGCCAGCGCGACCAACTCGCTCATGCTGAAGCTGTCGTCCGGCTCCTCTTCAAGCGGTTCAAGCGCGGGTGTGGGGGCAGCGGCGCTGCTGGTGGTCGTCTCCTCAAACGGGATGACGGGCTGCGATGTAGTTTCGTTCTCGGTCACTGCTGGCGTGGCAGACGCTTCAGCGGGCGGCGCTGCTGCAGGCGGCTCCGCTGGCGCGATCAGGCTGACATCCTGCGTCGAGTAGCTGGTATCGTTGGGATTGGGCAGATGCCATCCACCCTGCTGTTCCGACTGCTGACCGAGATCGCGCGGGAGCGTCGGCACGCTCACCGACGGCGCGGCAGCCTGCTGTTCTTCAGGCGTGCGCCAGGCATGACGCTCGCCCGGACTATTGGCCTGCTGTGGAGTTCGCCAACCGCCGGGGCGCTGCTGACCTGGAGAGTTTTGCGGCTCGTCGGGGTGTTGATCGTTCGGGCGGTCGGACATGAATCGGATCCTTCAATACCTGCGCAGTTTGAGGATTTAAACCATGCCCAATTATATAGCAAAAGTGAGGGGATGCCGATCTTAACACGCGCGGCAAACGCGCTGCTTATTGATCCGGGGCGAGCGTGTCATGCCCTTCGCTGTCGGGCGCGGCGTTGGTCTTGATCGCAATGTCGTCGTCCGTAAGCGAGATTTCGACCGTATCGCGGCGCGGGTCTTTGACGATCAGGGTATCGTCCAGATCGAGGTAATGCTTCAGTTCGTGCGTGTCTTCCTCAAGCTCGCTGTCGCCCAGCGAGACAATAATCACGCTGACGTTATCCTCGCCGCCGCGCTCGTTGGCGAGATCGATCATCGCCTGCGTCGCTTCGTCGGGGTCGTCGTACTGGATCACCATCGAGGAAATCTCGTGCGGCTTGACGTGGCGGGTCAGGCCATCGGAACAGAGGACAATTCGGTCGCCGGGGCGCAGATGCGCCTCATAAACGTCCACATCGACTTCTTCGTTCTGACCGAGCGCGCGGTAGAGAACATTGCGCATCGGATGTTCTTCGGCCTGCTCGTGGGTCAGATGTCCGGCGGCAACCATCGCTTCGACAAAGCTGTGGTCGGCGGTGATCTGGGTGATGCGCCGCGTGCGCCCATCGACCAGATAGGCGCGGCTGTCGCCGACGTGCGCGATGATCGCGCTGTCGCTGCGCACGAAGGCGAGCGTCATGGTCGTGCCCATGCCGCGCAGTTCGGGATTGCTGGCGGCGCGGTGGACGATGTTGCTGTTGGCATTGCGAATCGTATCACAGAGCCATTTCACGGCGTCGTCGTCGTTCAGGTGAAGCGGGGATTCGTCCGGCGTTTGCAGAAATTTGCCCTGCTGAAGCGTCTCGACGGCGATGCGACTGGCTTCTTCGCCCGCGACCGCGCCGCCCATGCCATCCGCGACGACCGCGACCACGTATTCATCAGCCGCCCACAGGCGCACATTGTCTTCGTTGTTTTCGCGTACCTGTCCGATGCTCGTGCGTGCGCTGCTGCGAAGACGAACTCCGTGATTCGAACCACCCATGCGCAGTGCTCCTCCGAACGCTGTTCTTTTTTAATTCTACTGAAGCCGTCTAATCAGGCAAGCGGATTTCAACGGTTCACCGCAGAGATTGAAACACCTGAGTCTGTCACCAGTATACACCAATCAAACGCCGTCAATCCTTACGTTTAGCGACTCGCGGAATGTGATTCTTAAGTAAAAGCGCCCTATCCGCTGCCCGGCAGAAATGGTAGAGTCTGTCTATATCCCAAATTCGGGTTGGGATATATAATCGGACATCTATGAAAAAGCTACTCGACATTTACCATGTCGATAATTTTATCGACACCTATGCGCTTGGACATTATGCGCGCGTGCTGGAAGCGCAGGATCGGCGCAGCGGACAAACGGTCGCTTTCAAGGTTATGCGCCCGGAGCATCTTTCCAGCGACGGCGAGCCGAAGTGGGAATATCGCGCGTTTTCGAACGAAGCCGACATTCTGATGAAGCTGGCGGACAGCCCGCACACGGTCAACCTGCTCGACTGCGGTTTTCTCTCATCCACCAGCGAAGCGCCGATCAGCGGCGAGATCGAGTCGTTCGGCAAAGACGTGATCGGGTTTAGCCGTGCGCTTGAAGAATTCAGCGGACGCGGCTGGCGGCCTTATCTCTCGTTGGAAAATCTGCCGCGTGGCGAGAACCTGTTCTATCAGATGCGCCCGGACAAAGCGGGATTGCGGCTGCGCCTGCCGACTGAAGAAGGGCTGGCGCTGGCGCTGCAATTCGCCGAGACGCTCAAGCTGGCGCACCAGAACGGTATTGCCTACCTCGATCACAAGCTCGAACACGTCTACTGGGATGGCATCCACCTGCGCCTGATCGACTTCAACAGTTCGCGGATCGTCGATGGCAAGCAGGCGGAGGGCAGTCAACAGTTCTGCAACGACATTCACAGCCTGTGCGTCGGTATTCTTTACTCGATTTTTACAGGCTTGTCGCCGCAAAAGACGGCACTCCGTCCACAACCCGGCTCAGTCGGCGACGTGGAAGCGCGCTATCAGGACGTGAACTCGCTCGATTTTGGCGTCGAGCCGACCCTCAGCCCGCTGCTGCAAGACCTGTTGCAGCGCGGCGCGACCCGCCAGATTACCGCCGCGCCTGATTTCATCGACGGGCTGCACAACGTCGCTTCGCTGCACGGCTGGGATTTCCCCGGCAGCTACACCAGCCCGATCAGCCGTGACGCCCGCACGCAGATGCGCGCCGGGATCACGCGGATGCGCAAGGGACAGGACGCGCTGCGCGAAGCCCGCGATTTGTTCCGCGAGGCGGCGATTCAGGACGGCATCACCGACGATCTCGAAGCCGAACTGCGCCGACTGGTCAAGTCAGTCAACGACATGCTGCAAAACCGCGTCATTCCGTGATATGAACGGAGCATAAAGACCATGTCTGCACTTGAGCATGAGCTTGTCGAAAAAATCAGCCGCTTGAGCGTCGATCAGCAGCAGGAAGTTCTGGAGTTTGTGCGTGGGCTGGAAAAGCCGTCGCAGGTTGTTTACTCTGCCCGCGAACTCATGAAACTCTCGACCGCCGAACGCCAGCGCTATATGCAAGCGGCTTTCGATCTCGCTGCCGACGAAGATTTCGAAACCTTCGAAGCGTAATATGAACAGCCGCGCAGCGAAAGTTATCCCCGCTGCGCTGGCGGTTCTCCTCTTCATGGTATTGGTGGTGCAAATCGCCAGCACCGCCGCGAAGCGCCCATTGCTGACTCCAACACTCTCTGCGCCGGTTGTGAGCCAAACGCCGATCCCCGCGTCGCCTACGCCCGTTTTGGATGGCGGCATTACCGTTTCGTGGACAAAAATCCTCACGGGATTTGCGCTTGGCGTTGATTGGAGTCCCGATGGGGCTTCCGTTGTTCTGGATGATCTGGAGCGTCAGCAAATCGATCTGATCAACTGGCAAACGGGCGCGCTGATCTGGCAGACGCCGTTTCCATTATCCGCGATGTATGGTCAGGCGATTCCGACCGCTTTTTCGGCGCGCTGGAGTCGGGATGGACACTGGATCGCCGCCACCGCTGCGGGCAAGCTCTATCTGATCGAGCCAGCGACCGGAAAAATCATCCCGTTCCAGCCTGCGCTTCCGCCGGGGCGCGGGCAACCGGTGTATGTGCTGGCTCGCTGGGGCACGGATTCAGTGTTCCTTGCCGTGCTCGATAACTACGGCTATATCGATGTGCTTGCGACCACGACCGGGAAGATCACGCAGACGATTACCTTAACCGACTCTTCGTATGCCGACATCAGCGCATTTGACTGGAACCCCGATGGGCAGCGATTTGCTGCCGCCTATTTGAAAGCGCCACTGAACACCGATTCCGTCGGTTTCTGGGATCGGCAGGGCAACCTGCTCAAAGCCTACACCCAGGAAAGCCTGACCGACTCAGCGCCAGCGACTCCCTGTACGCAGAACGCCAGTGATCTCACAGCGGGCGGTTTCAGCGATTTCGAGTGGGCACGGGACAACCAGACTCTCGCCGTCGGCTTAACCAACGGGCTGACGATTTGCACGCTGAACAACGATGGGACAATCACCGATCAGGATTTGCCGCTGCGCGGAGCCACGTTCCACTGGAGTCCCGATCAGCGCTGGCTCGCCGGAGCGAGCAGTAAACAGTCGGCGATCTGGATCGCCGATCCCGCGCAGGCTTACCAGACTGTATTGGTGCAGCCGCCAGGCGACTCCACCGTGAACTCAGTCGCCTGGAGTCCTGATAGCCAGCAGCTTGCGGTCGGCACTACGCATCAACTGTGGATCGGCACGTTTCATGAACCTGAAGCCGCTGCGACGCCAGCCGCTACCAGCGCTGGTTCCTAATTCCTAGCGGCGTTAACGATTTCAGTCCATGATCCGCGCTAGAATGAGACGTTCGCTGATGGGATAGGTCGGGACACTCGGTTGCGCCAAGCCGCTTCGCTGCTGATTTTCATGCTGTTGATTGCCGCCTGTTCCGCAGCGCCTTCGAATGTCGTCTCGGTGCCGACGCTGGCCGTTTTGCCGAGCGCATCGCCTACCCATATAGTCATGCCAACGCTGACCGATACCCTGAACCCGACCGATACGGCGACTCCATCCCCTACCAATGTGAATACGCTGACGCCAGCGGATACGCTCACACCGACCGACACATTCACGCCATCTGCGACGTATACGCCCAGCCTCACATTCACGCCCAGCAATACCAGCAGGCCGACGATTGAACTCGTCACGATCACGTCAAGCCCGACACCTACGCCCACGAATACGCTCGCACCCACGCCGATCCCGTCGCCTGCCGTGAAAGGCAACGCGACGGTGGCGATGGCCTCGGATCATCGTCTGGTTGAACTGTTGGATGGCCCCGGCTTCACCTACGGCGAAATTCAGCCGCTCTCGACCGGAACGGGCATGTATCTGATCGGGCGCTCGTGGGACAACCAGTGGTATCAGGTGCGGCTTGGCAGCGGACAAACGGGCTGGATTTACAACCTGAATCTGGTGCTGTGGATCAGTCCCGATCAGGTTCCCGTTACCTGGTCGCAGCCGACTGCCGTGCCGACTTCACCGCCGCCTGCGCTGTTCGCGCTCGGCGGGCACGTCATGGATACGTCATCGGCAGGCTTTGGGCTGGCGCGCAGCGCGGGCATGACCTGGATCAAGCTGCAATATCGCTATTATGTCGGTCAGAATACCGGCGAGATCGCGGCAGATATTCAGACCGTGCATCAGAACGGCTTCCGCATCCTGCTCAGTATCGTCGGCGACAAGGCGCAGATGGGCAATTACAGCGCCTATATCGCCAGCTACGCCGATTTTGTCTCGCGGGCGGCGGCGCTCGGCGCGGACGCGATTGAAATCTGGAATGAGCCGAACATCGACCGCGAATGGCCGGACGGCATGATTCAGGGCGGGACGTATACCCAGATGCTCGCCGCCGCTTATACCGCGATCAAGGGGCGCTCGCCCAACACCATCGTGATCAGCGCCGCGCCCGCACCGACGGGTTTCTTCGGCGGCTCCGGCTGCGATACCAGCGGTTGCAACGACGACGTGTTTTTCCGGCAGATGGCCTATGCGGGCGCGCAGAATTATCTCGACTGCGTGGGGCTGCATCACAACGATGGCATCGTTTCGCCAATGCAGGCGAGCGGCGATCCACGCGGCAATTATCCGACCAACTACTTCACTGGCGTGATGAGCCGCGTACCCGCACAGTTCAACGGAAAGCCGCTCTGTTTCACCGAGATCGGTTACCTCTCGCCGCAGGGCTACGGCGGATTACCGGGGAATTTCGCCTGGGCGCAAAACACGACCGTCGCCGATCAAGCCCAATGGCTCGCGCAGGCGGTCGAATTGGCGCGGTCGAGCCGCCGCGTCGAGATGATGATCGTCTGGAACCTCGATTTCACCAGCTACACCAGCAGCGATCCGATGGCGGGCTACGCGATTCTGCGCCCCGGCGGATCGTGTCCTGCTTGCAATGCGCTCAAGTCGCTGATGGGGCAGTAAGCTTACTTCAGGAAGCTCATCAGCCGTGCGCCGATCTCGTCGGGCATCGCCAGCGCTTGATCGGTCGGCGGAACGAGCACAATCGAATCCACGCCCGCGTCGATAAAGCGCCCAATCGTCGCAGCAATCGACTGCCGATTGCCGAGAATCGTCAATTGATTCACCCACGCATCCGGCATTTCCGCGTCGAGCGCGTTGCGGCTGCGCATGTCGCTGGCCTGCTCGAACAGGCCAATCGGTTCAAGCTGGTGATCGATGTAGTCGTTGT
>DASZXN010000462.1:0-2696 GCA_035545875.1 Phototrophicaceae bacterium | reverse complement strand
AGTCAGGAAATATATCTTTGACCGCGAGGGTAAAGCCGGGGAGCACGTCGCCGCCGTCAAGCACCGCGCCGATGCCAAACGGCTGACTCCTCAGGCCGCCATCTTCATCGAGTTTCATCACATGAACGGTTTTCTCGCCTGTGTAAACGGCCCAGACCATGCGCGTCCCGGCGTGCAGATATTCGCGTGCTTTCTTGAAGATGTCCTCATCCGGCGACACAATTTCGACGGCAAGATCAGGTGCAATCCCAATGCGTTTGGGTAACTTCGGCAGACGCTCCTTCGAGATGAAGCCAACATCGGGCTGGCGAACGCGACGCTCGCCGAGCTTGAATCCGCCATCTGCGCCCGTTACGTAGCCTGAGTTATGTGACATCACGAAAACGTTGATGAACGTGCCGATTCGCATAGCGGTGACTGAATTCGGTGCGCTGGATTCTGCCATTTCAACGATTTCTCCGTCGTCCAGTTCGAGCCGCTTGTCATCGTTTTCCGGCAGACTGGCAATTTCGAAGAATTCCTCCGCTGTATAGAGCTTCTCGCGCAGTGCCATGATCAGTACATCTCCACCGCCTCACTCAATCCCTTGATTATACGCCTGATTGCATGACGATTTTTCCGTTACGGATACAGAGTGTATCCGCTGCGCGTGGCACGCTCGTCCCTGACGACCACAACAGAAAAACGAACTCGCCTTCAATTTCGAGTTGGTCAACCTGAATGTTTGTCAGAACTTCTGCGGGCAGTCCATTGACGGCATTGGTAAAATGCGCCCGTATCTGCTCAATGCCGCGAACCACAGCTCCCTCCATCATCAAGATCGCGTCGTCCGCATAATCGGACGCAATGGCCTCAACATCCCGGTCGCGCAGTGCCTGTAAATGGTGCGCGAACACCGCTTCGGTTGTGTTTTGCGTCTCTATAGCCATCGATGCAATCTCTTGTCTGAATATTGATCATAATATATTATATGATGGTGGCGTTTTCAGACAGCAGGTAAGTTGTCCGACGCCTTCAGCGCCGCATAGATCGACTGCGCCCAGGCGCGAATATTCTCGACGTAGTGCGCTTCTCCGCCCGCAACAACGTCGGCGGCGCGCATTGTCCACGTGACCGGATATTCGTATGTGCCATGCGCATCCGCCGTTCCCGTGATTTTGTATTTGCGCACACCTGAATCGACTTTCGGACGGTCGCGCTGGCGCGTCTGCTGCGGCGTCATCCCGCGCGCGACGAAATCGACCAGCAGCCCTTTCGCGCCTGCCAGTCCTTCCGGCGAGTACAGGCTCGGATGCTGAAGGTGATAACTCAGCACCATCAGATGATGCACCACGCCGAGATGCTCAAAATCGGCCAGTTCCCAGTAGCCGAACTGATGAAAGTCATCCTCACAGGTGCTGCCGTTTGACCAATCTGCCCTACATTCAGGGCATTTACTTTCCATTTCTTTTCTTTGTGCCTTTGCGTCTTTGTGTTGAATCTTTTCTCTTGTTCTTTAGCCGAGCAGCCCGCGAACGGCATCTGCCGCGCCTGCCCGCCCCACCGTGACTTCTTCGCCGTCTCTGAGCCGCTTGAACTTGACCATCCCCTGCGCGATCTCCTCGGAACCGAGCAGCGCCACCAGTGGAATCCCCTTCTTATCGGCGTAATTGATCTGCTTGCCGACGTTCTTATCCTGCAAATACAGTTCAGTGTTCACGCCGCCCGCGCGCAGTTCCGCCGCCAGTTTCGTTGACTCGGCGCGCGTGTCGTCGCCAAACACCGTCACCAGCACCTGCACGACTGTTCCGCCGATGTGCGCCGGATACAGATTGAGGATGTCCATCAGGTCGATGATGCGCTCGATGCCAAGCGACGTACCGACGGTCGGCACGCTCTCGCCCCGGAACAAGCCGACCAGTTCGTCATAGCGACCGCCGCCCGTCACGCTGCCGAGGTTCGGCTCAGTGATGATCGTCTCGAAGATTGGCCCGGTGTAGTAGCCGAGGCCGCGTACCATCGTCAAATCGAACTCGTAAGCGCTCGCCGCGACGTTGGCCGCATTCAGGTGACCGGCCAATTCGCGTAGTTCGCCGATAGCTTCGCGCGCCGCCAGGAAGCTGCCCAACATTTCATCCAGATAATCAAGCTGACTCAGGCCGGGATTGCGCACCGTAATCAAATCCATGATGCGCCTGACGATCTCCACCGGAATGCCGCGCTCGATCAACTCTTTTTCGACGCCTTCCGCGCCGATCTTGTCGAACTTGTCGATGCTTCGATACAGTTGACTGAGCGCTTCGCCTTCCAGTCCGGCATATTGACCAATCGCCGTCAAGAGCTTACGGTTGTTGATCTTGACGCCGAACTGCTGGAAGCCGAGCCGCTTGAGTACCGTCGTGATCAGTCCGACGATCTCCGCGTCCGCCGCCATGCTCGCTACGCCGACAATATCCGCGTCACACTGGTAGAATTCGCGGTAGCGCCCGCGCTGCGGACGTTCGCCGCGCCAGACTGGAGCGAGCTGGTAGCGCTTGAACGGCAGCGCGATCTCGTTCTGGTACTGCGCGACCACACGCGCCAGCGGCACGGTCAGGTCGTAGCGCATGGCGACTTCTTCCTTGCCGCCGGGATGCTGCGCCTCGAAGATCAGCTTTTCGGCGTCCTCGCCGTACTTGCCCATCAGCGTCTCGCGCAGTTCGAGCACGGGCGTTTGC
>DASZXN010000461.1:0-4186 GCA_035545875.1 Phototrophicaceae bacterium | reverse complement strand
GCGCTGGTCGCTACGATGCAGGGCGCGTCACACGATGCGCCGCGCGGAATGACCGCCCACGTCGATACGCTGGGGCTGATGGTCAAGGACGTCAAGCCGAGCGGACGGCTCAAGCTGGCGCTGCTGGGCGGCTTCATGTGGAACGCGGTCGAGTGGGAAGGCGTGACGATCCGCACCAGCGACGACCGCCGCTATCGCGGGACGGTGCTGCCGAGCAACCCCAGCACACACGTCAACGCCAAGCTCGCCAGCGCCGAGCGCACGCAGGATTTGATGGAAGTCCGCATCGACGCGAAAACCTTCAGCGCGGCGGATACACGGGCATTGGGCATCGAGGTCGGCGATTTCATCTTCCTCGATCCGCGCGTCGAAGTGACCGATACGGGCTTCATTCGCTCGCGCCATCTGGACGATAAAGCCGGAGTCGCGGCGATCTACGGGGCGCTGCTGGCGATCACGGAGGCGGGCTTGGCGCTCGCACAGGACACGACCTTTCTAATCGCCAATTACGAGGAAGTCGGGCATGGCGGATCGGCGGGGCTGCCGATGAGCCTCGCGGAACTGCTGACCATCGACATGGCGGCGCTCGGCGATGGTCAGAACTCGGACGAGTATTCGGTGACGATTTGCATCAAGGACAGCACCGGGCCATACCATTTCGAGATGAACAACAAGCTGCGGCGGATCGCGGCGGAGCACGGCATCAAGGCCAAGACCGACATCTATCCCTATTACGGTTCGGATGGATCGGCGTACTGGCGCGCGGGCGGCGATGCGCGCGTCGGGCTGATCGGCCCCGGCGTCGAGGCGTCGCACGCTTACGAACGGATGCACAAGGACGCCCTGCTCGACACAACGCATCTGATCGCGCGCTATCTGGTGGATAATTCAACGTAAAAGCGTGGTTTCCACAGCGGCGTAATCACCGTAACGGACGCGATCAATCGCGTCCCTACAAAGAATTTGGGCAGGTTTGAAACCTGCCCCTACACCACATTGGGTACTGTTTTTACTCAGCACTCGATACTCATTACGCGTAACTTGAATTGGTCAATTTACCGCGCAAAACACCCTGCGTTATAATGATGATTGTCACATGGGGGAATGCGCGTGCCGATTCTACGCGAAGGTGAACTCGACATCATCAGCCACAGCGCCGAGCAAACGCGGCGGCTGGGCGTTCGACTCGGTACGCTGCTGCAAGCGGGCGACGTGATCTGTCTGGCGGGCGACCTCGGCGCGGGCAAGACGGCCTTCGCCATCGGCGTCGGCGAGGGATGGGGATCGAGCACACCGATGACCAGCCCGACCTTCAACCTCGTCCACGAGCACAGCCGCGCCAAAGACGATCAACTGCTCTTTCACCTCGACTGCTACCGTCTGAGCGGGATCGAGGACGCCAATTCGATTGGCATCGAGGACGTATTGAGCGGACGCGGCGCGGTGCTGATCGAGTGGCCGGAGCATATCGAGGCAGCGCTGCCCGCCGAGCGTCTGTGGATCGAACTGCGCATCATCGAGCCGACGCGCCGCAATTTCCTGTTCGACGCGACGGGCGCGCGTTACGAAGCCCTGCTCGACAAATTTCGCGGCGCATCGTTCGGAGTGAATAAGTAGAACAGTGATGAGTTATTGGTTATTCGTTTTTAGCCCAAACTCAATGCCGCAGTCGTTTCCGTATTTGAACCAAAAACTAATCACTAATCACTGACGACGAGAATCATGACCCTACTTGCATTGGATACCGCCACGCAGTACATCAGCATCGCCCTGCATGATGGTCAGCAGGTGCTTGGTGAACAAACGTGGCTGTCGGAAAATCACCACACGGTCGAGCTTGCGCCCGCCGTGCGCAAACTGCTGGCGCAGGCCAACCTGACCGCCTCTGAACTGACCGCGCTGGCCGTCTCGCTTGGCCCCGGCTCGTACACCGGGCTGCGGATCGGCGTAGCGCTGGCGAAAGGCATGGCGGCGGCTCACCATCTGCCGCTGGTCGGCATCTCGACGCTCGACATTCTTGCCTCGGAACAGCCGCAGTCACCCGGCGCGCTGATTCTGGTGCTGCCAGCCGGACGCGGACGTGTCGTGACGGCGCGCTATCACTGGCGCAAAGGCCACTGGAAGCCGCGCGGCGAGGCCGAGAATATGGACTGGGACACGCTGATCAAGAGCATCGACGGGCCAGCCTCGATCTCCGGCGAAGTCAGCCCGGACGGTCGCGCCGCGATTGAAGCCGCCCAGCAGCAAAGCCTGCCGATCACGCTGACCTCACCAACTTTACGCTTACGCCGCGCCGGATTTTTAGCCGAAGAAGCGTGGGCACGGCTGCGCGCCAACCCTGACCAAGACGCTTTCAATGCTGATGCGGTCGCCCCGATCTACGTCAAGACCAAAGACTCGCCGATATGAGCCTCATCCTGCGGTATATGCGCCTGACCGACATTCCTGAAGTCAGCGCGATTGATGCGGCGTCGTTCGATCCGGCGTGGTCGGCGCGTTCGTATCAGTTCGAGGTGGGCGAATCGACCTACAGCTACATGGTCGTGCTCGAATACAGCGAGGATAAGCCTAAGCCGTCGGGCTGGCGCAAGCTCGTGCCCGCGCTCAATGGCACGCACAGCGAAGGCCAGCAAATCGTTGGCTACGGCGGCCTCTGGAATATCATGGACGAGGCGCACATCAGCACGATTGCCACCCATCCCGATTTTCGCGGGCGCGGCTGGGGCGAAATTCTGCTGTCGGGCATGGTGCATCGCGCGATCAAGCTGAATGCCGATTACGTCGTGCTGGAAGTGCGCGTCAGCAACATCGTCGCGCAGAATTTGTACAAGAAGCTCGGCTTCCAGACCGTCGCCACCAAGCCGAAGTATTATCACAGCAACAATGAGGACGCTTACGAGATGCGCCTTAACCTCGAAAACCGCTACTACTGCGCCCACTTCGAGGAGCGCTACGCCAAGCTGGTCGAGCAGTACGACCTGCTCGACCTCTACAGCGACACCGCGCCACCGCGCAAAATGGGACATAATCCGTGAAGCTGGATCGCCTCGATCATCTGGTGCTGACGGTCGCGAACATCGAGCGGACGTGCGCCTTTTACGAGCGCGTCCTCGGCATAGAGGTGATCACCTTCGGACAAGGCCGCAAAGCCCTGCGCTTCGGCGATCAGAAGATCAACTTGCACAACGTCGGCAAAGAGATCGAGCCGAAAGCCGGCGCGCCCACGCCCGGTTCCGGCGATTTGTGCTTCACAACCTCGATTCCGCTTGACGAGGTGATCGCGTACATCCAGTCCTGCGGCGTCGAGATCATCGTCGGCCCCGTCGAGCGCAGCGGCGCGACCACCAAGCTGCTTTCGGTCTACTTCCGCGATCCTGACGGAAATCTCATCGAAGTCTCGAACCAGATCGCTTAAATTTCGCACGAATCGTTTGAATTCGGGATGAAGAGTCTCCATAATAAGCGTACTTTTGTTATGTCTGCCGTCAGGAAAGGTCGAGGATGACTATACAGGTTGCGAACGCGCCCGTATCGTGGGGCATTTACGAGTTCGAGGGGATCGCGCCCAAGTATCCTTACACCACTGTCCTCGACCAGATCGTTGAAACGGGCTACACCGGGCTGGAACTCGGCCCGTATGGGTATCTGCCCACCGATCCCGACGTGCTGCGCGAGGAACTCGCTAAACGCAAGCTAAAGCTGCTCTCGGCCTTCGTCCCGGTCAACTTTGTCGATGAGAGCGCGCACGCCGCAGGCGAAGAACAGGCACTCAAGGTTGGGCGGCTGCTCGCTTCGCAGGGCGCGATTGCGATTGTGCTCGCCGACGACAACGGCAAAGTTCCCGAACTGGTGCAGCAGGCCGGGCGGCGGCACGGCTCGTATCTCGCGCGCGATCAGTGGGACGTATACGCGAAGGGCGTCAACCGGATCGCCCATGCAGTATTCGATCAATGCGGGCTGAAAGTCGTCTTTCACCACCACTGCGCCGGCTACGTCGAGACGGCGGAGGAAGTCCGCAGCCTGATGAACCGTGCCGACGCCGATTTGGTCGGCCTGTGCCTCGATACGGGGCACTGGCACTACATGGGTGGCGATGCGGTCAAGGCCGTCAAGGAGTATGGCGAGCGCGTCCGCTATCTGCACCTCAAGGACTGCGATCCGAGCATCCGCGAACTGGCCGTGAAGG
>DASZXN010000460.1:0-9898 GCA_035545875.1 Phototrophicaceae bacterium | reverse complement strand
TTCTTCGGAGGTGTAGGATTGGTCCTCCCAGATTTGGTCGATAGCTTCGCCTGTCGTATTTGTGGGTAAAAATTGAACGAAGAGCTGGTAAAAATAGGTACTAAATTGAGTATTGCTCGTATAGCCGACTACAAGCCAAAGAATCTTTGCGTTGTCAGGGGAGATTGAGTGTGAAGTAACGGTATAAGTCCAAGGAGACTGAAAGCTATTATATTCGCTTTGGACTTCTGCCATCGGAAACTGAATATCACTACTCTGAACCTGCCCCTGTGTATTTACTTGATAGATTGCCGAATTTGAGTGAAACGATACGCTCCCATCAGTAGCATTATTTATTCCAGTTAACCCGGAAAGCCCGCTCCCATGAAACACGAGCTGCGACGAACCACCGGAAACGCTCGCTTCGCGAATATCTTCATCCGCATGATCGGGATTCGGGTATGTCCCATAGAACAGCTTAGTACCATCAGATGACCAGGCAAATTCACCGCTAATGTCATCGGTTGAGGAAACATTCTGCAAAGTGGTGGTCAGCAAATTATAGGCGTACAGGCTGTCGGACGATGTGCCATTCGTACGTCCTGTAAATGCCACTTGATCACTTTGAGGTGACCATTTGACGGGGCTGCTGATCACCATATTCGTCGTGATTTGTCGCGGAGTGGCAGATGATCCAGGCTGAACATCAACGATGTAAATGCCATTTTGCGAGTTACCGCTGCCATAGGTCGCATTAGTCGCAACCCACAGACCATCGGGTGACCAGATGGTATTTGCCTCGGATTGCGCTCCATCCAAAACGGAACGCGGTGAACTATGATCGCGTGGGGATACCTGAAGCTCCGTCGCACTTCCACTTTGGACAACACTCGCCACATTTTCCGAATCAGGCGAAATTTGGTCGTTACTGGTATAGGAGTCTGTAGCTTGTCTGACAGTCAAGGGAGATTGGGCATTGGTAGCGGTGAAAAACGCTTGCCCACTAGAGGCAGTTGAATATGATGAAAAACCAATAGTGAAATAATGAGCGGCACTGTCGTTCAATGGCGCGTGGCTTGGTGACAGCGCATTTGTACTTGCAGGTTTTTTAACCTGAACCGATAGGGGCGGTAAAGTCGTTGTATCTGTGAAATCGTTCGGCAGACTGGCTGACTCAGGATCAATGCTGCTCGTAGTGCCGGGATGATTGAGGTTAGTACTTGCATCATCGGCTGCGTTCAAGAGCATCGGCTGATACAGCGGCGTAATAATTAGACTAAGCACGATGATAAACGCGTTAATTTGATGCAGTCGTTTTCGCGTCATACAAGCAATATCCTATCGAATAAAAAGTTCAAAAATTAGCGATACCATACTCTTGTATGAGTATGGATTTTTTCGTGAAATACATAAATAATACAGAAACCTTTTTGTTTTAGCAAAATTAATTCCAGTTTTATAAATGGCCGCGGAAAAGTATAGAGAAAACAATCAGATATTCTGTCCAATTCATTGCATAAGTTGTGTTTACTGTCTGTAAATAGGGTCTAAAGCTCCTGCCTTTAGGCAGGTCGTTTTAACCGGAGGTCGGGCGGGGTGCGCCGACCGCTGTTCAAGTGGCGGGTCGCCCGCCCGGTTTTCAGATCGTATTCCAAGGATTATTCAATAGGACAGATGCGGGGATATTTCACTTGTGAAGCTTGAACAAATCTGCCGTGATTAACGTCAAGCCAGGAAACAACGGTGAAGCATCGATCATGTCATTGCCGCTGTAGCGATGCACGGCGCTGGCCTGCGTGCGCTGATAGCGATGCAGTTCTTTCAGCTTCGGATAGAGCAGCCATACTTCTTCTGAGCCGTGATCGAAACAGACGCCAACCTTTTCCATCATTTCACTGGCGTCGTTCCCGGCGAAATCACTTCGACAGCCAGAGCAGGCGCGCCGTCAAACGGGCCAGAGAGATCGCTAGGTAGGCGTTCATTGCGGATAAATGTGGTATCCGGCACACAGAAATTGAGAAATTTTCCGTTTGTGCTGCGCTCGACATCAGCCCTATTTCTTCGGCTCCAGCGAGGTGAAGTAGTCGCGCACCACGTCGCGCAGGCCGAGCGGCACATAATTGCTGTTGAGCGCCTGATTCGCGGCATTGGCGTAATCCTCGTAGACCTGATCGTAGGGCACAGTCACCTGCCCGTTCGGATTCTGCGTGAGTGGCCCTTCGCCGACTGGGGCATTGCTCGGATCGGGCGCAAGCTGCATGTTATTGCCGTCGTTGGGCGCTTGACCGATACGCCTCGGCACGTTGACCGATTCGAACTGGCCTAATCCCTGACTGGTCGGGTTATTCGAGGCGGTGCTCTGCTGCGACTGCGCCTGCACGCCGTCGCTGTTGTCGCCGTATTGGTTGCCGGGATTATCGCCTGCGCCCGCCTGACTGCTCAGTTGAGTCGATGATCCGCTCTGACTCTGGGTCTGCCCATTTTGCTGAATTTGTCCCTGCTGAACCTGCGAACTGCTCGATGAACTATCGGATTGCTGCTGTGCCTGGCTCGCGCTGCCGCCGTTTTGCTGGCCGGATTGGTTCGGCGCATTCTGCTGCCCCTGACCCTGCTGGCCTTGACTTTGATTTTGCTGCTGGCCTTGACCCTGCTGCTGTCCCGCCTGACTTTGCTGGCTGGACTGGCCTTGCTGACTTTGACTCTGCTGGCCGGACTGGTTTTGCTGCTGCCCGGATTGTCCCTGCTGATTTTGCTGCGCGCTTTGCTGCTGTTGATTCTGCTGCCCCTGACTGATCTGCTGCGCTGACTGCGCTATCTGCTGCATGGCGTTCGTCAACTGGCTCGATGACTGCTGCTGCTGTTGGTTTTGCTGTGCCTGCTGCTGAAGATTCTGCTGCGCTTGCTGAAGCTGTTGCTGAAGTTGCTGCTGCTGCTGCTGCGTCATCGGCGTGGTCTGCTGGGACTGGTTCTGAAGCTGCTGCGCCGCCTGTTGAAGCTGCTGCGCCGCCTGCGGATTCGTGTTTTGCAATGCCTGTGCCGCCTGCTGAAGCTGTTGCGCGGTCTGCTGCTGCTGCTGCTGGCTCATGGTTTGAGCGTTCTGGCTGATCTGGTTGAGGTTCTGCGTGACCTGCTGCGACGGCGAGTTGCTGTTTTGCTGGTTCTGGTTTCCGGTTTGGTTCGCAGTTTGATGCAAGGCATTGGCTGCCTGCTGCATCGCCGCCTGATCGAGTTGGCTCTGCTGATTCAGATTGTTCGCCGCGTTTTGCAGTTGATTCTGTACGTCAGAGACGGCGGCGAGCGCTTCCTGCGGCGAGACGTTCGGCTGTTGCAGGGTGTTGCTGGCCGTTTTCAACTGTTCGAGCAGGGTTTGACGCTGCGCATCGCTCAACGATTGATCCGAAGCCACGTCCTGAGTCGTCGTCTGAAGCTGCCGCTCGGCATTGTTGATCGCCTGCTGCTGCGCCGAGGCCTGCGTCAGCGCATCGACCTGCGGATTGGGCAGGAGCAGCAGGAGAATCAGCGCTGCTGCCAGCACGATCACCACGACCCAATCACGGCGGCGCAGCGCCAGCGGGAGATAATTGCGTACGGATACTGCGTTCGCTTTGGCGCGCGCATCGGCGATCTGCCGCTGCATCAGTTCGTCGTGCGTACTGATCGTGCCCGTGCCCAGTTCGAGCGCCGTCGAGACGCGCTCGTTGAGGCGGAACTGCACGTCAAAACGGCGCGCCGAGGTCAGCGCCGAGCGCCGCCACAGCCACACGCCGAGCAGGAAGATCACGAGACCCAGCACGACCAGCGCGCCCGCTATCAGCGCGATTTGCTCAGGCAGCAGCCAGGGGCGCAGCCGCGCGATCACGGCCAGTCCCAGCCCAATGCCCAGACCGGGGATCAGGCTCAGGGGCAGCCACAGGAGTGTCTGCTGCACCCGCAAGCGTCGATCCCAGCGCTTGACGATGCCTGTCAGCGCCAGATAGTTCTCCTGCGGGAAGGTTTGGGTTGCCATCGGGACAGATGCCCTTCTGATCTGAAATGAACGATCTTTTCCAGTGTTGGAGCGCTGCGCTTATCGATTGATCATACGCCCAAAACGGGCTTTAGGATTGATTTCCGCATTATTCGACGCTGGTCTGGCGCGTGCTGCGGATGGTCAGCACGATCAGCACGGCAGAGATCGTCAGGTAGATGATCGTGAAGGTGACCCAGGGCGACACCAGTGGGATCGTGCTGCCGTTGCTGTGTAAGGTGTACGCCCAGAAGCCGAGCACGCGCTGATTGATGAGCAAATCCTGTGCCGATAAGCCCGCCGCAATCGGGTTGACGCTCGTCAGCAGCAAATCGAGATAGCGGACAATCGTTTCGAGCAGAGGGGATGCGCCGCCGAGCTTCGAAAAGAGCAGGTCGTTAACGATGTTGAGGATTGCTGAAAGGACGACAGGAACGACGAACATCGCGCCGAGGATCACGCTGTAGGCGCGCACGCTCGCCATCAGGGTGCGCGGCATCGCTGCCGAGAAATAGATGCCGACCGTGCCGAGCGCAATCGCCGTCACCAGCAGAATGATGAACGAGAGCAGCAGTTCCAGCTCGCTGACGCCGCCGAACAGGAAGGCGATGCTTTCAAGCGGGATGCCGGAGAGCAGCAGCAGCAGAATGTAGCCAAGCGCCGATTCGAGCTTGCCCGTGACGAACGAGGGCGTCGCCAGCAGCGTCGTTTGCAGCAGATCGTAAGTCTGGCGCTCGCGCTCGCCCGTGATCGCTCCGGCGGTGAAGGCAGGCGCGATAAAGACGATCAGCAGCAGTTCGATGCCCACCACGCCGAGAAAGAGTACGCGCCCGATCTCGCCTGCCGCCGCCGATCCGCTGCTGCGCGTAAACGAGCTGTAGACCAGATAGAGCAGGGTCGTGAAGCCGCTCATCAGGCCGAGATAGACGGTCATGACGGCGAAGGCGCGCACGCCGCGCATTCTGCCGCGCAGTTCCTTCATCATCACCGGGTTGACGCGAAAGGCTTGCGTATCGGCGCGCAGCGCGATCAGCGCCCAGCCCGCGAAAATGATCGTCACCAGCGCGGGTGTGAAGCCTAAGCCAATCAATCCGGCGATGTTGACAAGCGTCAGCAGCAGCAGCGCGGGCAGCGCCCAGATTTCGCGCGCCAGCACGCCGACCATCACCACCAGCAGCAGGCTCAGGTCGAGCAGCGCCATCAGAATCACGATAGCGAGCGCCGAATCCGCCGCGCCGCCGTAGCGGATCAGCAGGACGTTTTGCAGCAGGCTGAACGGGATGATGCGCAGCCCGGCGATCAAGCCGAGCAGCAGCGCCACGCCCGCGACAATCGCGTTGGCAATCGCGCCGCGCTGAAGGATCGATCCGGCCTGTTCGAGCAGGCGTTCACGCGGCGAGAGCATTTCCAGAGCTTGTGCGTTCGTCGTCATGCTTACCTGTTACGATTTCCTTGACATTGGCATGGCTATGAGACAATCCCTTTCGTGACACGCATGAACATCGCTTCGAGGTCTTTCGTCTCTTCCGCAAAGCCGAGAATGGCGATGTTGGCGCGGGTGATGCGTGCGTTCAGGTCAGCGACGCCGTTGTCGTCGCCGGAGAAGTCGATACGCACGCGGTAGCGCCCACTTTTCGGCTCAAGCTCGCTCACGCCGACCACATCGGGCGCTCCGGCAACCGCCTCTTTGACCGCCGCCACTGATTCCTGATCGCGCACCGTCACGGTGATCTCGCGGTGCGGTTGCAACTGAGCGCGCATGGCTTCCATGCTGCCCTGCGCGATCATCTGCCCGGCTTCGACAATGCCGATGTGCGTGCAGATTTCGCTCACGTCCGCCAGAATGTGCGTCGAGAAGAAGATCGTCTTGCCCATCCGTGAAAGCTCGACCAGCAGCTCACGGATTTCGACGCGGGCGCGCGGATCGAGGCCGGACGCAGGCTCATCGAGGATCAGCACCGACGGATCGTGCGCGAGGGTGCGCGCCAGCGAGAGGCGCTGCTTCATACCGCGACTGAGCTTATCGACCATATCGTCGCGGCGGTGCGTTAGATCGACCAGTTCGAGCAGGTCTTCGATCAGGCGACGGCGCTCGCTCTCAGGGATGTCGTAGCACGCCGCGAAAAAGTCGAGGTATTCCCAGACGCGCATGTCATCGTACACGCCGAATTCGTCGGGCATGTAGCCGATGGCGCGGCGGACGGCACGCGGCTCGGTCGTGACTGAATGTCCCGCGATCCACGCCTGACCGCTGGTCGGACGCGTGAGCGTGGTCAACATGCGCATGGTCGTGGTTTTGCCCGCGCCGTTCGGCCCGACGAAGCCATAAATCGACCCGGCAGGCACTTCGAGCGACAGCCCGTTGACGGCAGTGGTCTTGCCGAACTTCTTGACTAAATCCTTCGTTTCGATAATCAGATCAGCCATTTTGTCCTCACTGCCCATTGCTGTTGGTTATACCTAGTATATGCGCCAGCGCGGATTTACGTTCAATCGAATGGAATTATTGTTCCAATAATGGTGGAACTGGCGGCTCAATTTCAGGCGTTTTGTCTGCCATGACGCCAAGAACTAATACTGGAATATCAATGTTAGAGACACCACGCTGTTCCAAGTCCCAGACGAACTGCTCGAAATAGGAAACGCCCGTAGACATTTCGTCAGCGAAATCCTTGATCGGCACAATTTCGATGCCTACATCGATGAAGTCAAGGTTGTGAAAAATCGTCATTTTGGCGCAAACGTTGTAGACCATAAAAGCGTATTTTCCGAATTGGACTTCCACGCCGACGCGATTCTTGACAAAATCGATTTCTCGAAACGCGCCCGCAAAGGTCGCGCCGGGATGATAATCTGCTGTGTAAAACTGCGTTGGATAGTCACATGAAACTCGATGGCTAACCCATTCACGTTCTGCAAAATGCTGCTTAAATGTCGTATTGAGACCAGCGGGGCTATAGAGTAATCGCCCCGGCATTGTCTTTTCACGGCTTTCCTTCGTTTTATGCTCGGAACTCTGGACAACCGTGATAACATCCATCACTTCTTTGAGTTCGTTCCTATACTGCTTTTCGATCACCTCACGGCCTTGATTGAATGAATAGATGCCTGCAATGATCATGACTCATCCTTGAGTTGCGACCATTCTTCAGGCACTTGAGCAACCTTTTCTTTCCCTGTCGGTTGATAGATCGGCGTTCCGACGGCGCGGGTCTTGAGCGTGCCATTGTAGAACGCAGTAATGCGTTCACGAGTGATTTCGACGTACTCTGATTCTTTTTCGCAGCCGATGACGCGCCGATTGTGCATCAGCCCGGCGATCAGCGACGAGCCGACTCCTGCATAGGGATCAAATACCCAATCTTCTTCGTCCGTCAGCGCCAGCACACAACGTTCAACCAATTCCACTGGAAACTGGCAGGGATGAATGGTTTTTTCAGGATGATTCGACTTCACATTCGGAATATCCCAGAGACAGGTTTCCCAATCCTGAGCGACAACTTCCCAAATATCGGATGGGTTTTTGCCTTTGGGATTACCCGATGGCTGTCCGCGCTTCGCACCTTTGAAATGGCGTTTCCCCGGATATTTGGACGGCACGCGAACGTCATCCAAGTTGAAGATATATTTGTCGCTTTTGGTGAACCACAGCAGCGTTTCGTAGCGACCTGAAAAGCGTTTCGAGGCGTGCAGTCCATGACCAAAATGCCAGATAATTCGGTTGCGGAGGAACAACCCCTGATGCTTGAAGATCGGATAGTAGTACATGTCGAGCGGGAAAACTTCGCCGTCCTGTACGAAATTCCCCACCTGCCAGCAAATACTCCCGTCGTCTTTCAGAACGCGACAAAGCTGCGCAATCGTCTGCGTCTGAGCTTCCAGATAATCCTGAATCGAAACGCGCGTCTCGTAGGATTTGCCCAGATTGTACGGGGGTGAAGTCACGATCAGGCGAACGCTTTGATCAGGCAGAGTTCGTACAAAACTGTCCACATCACCTTGATGCAGAACGATCCGTTCGTCCTGCTCAAAGTGATCGGTCACGGTTTCATCTGGAGGGAATAAAGGTAGCGTCAAAACGAAATTCTCCTTAGAACGTCCCCATTTCGCCGACCTGAATGCTGCCGACGCGCACGTAGCCGCCGATGTCGTCCGCGACCAGCCGCACCTGCACGGCATTATCCGGGCCGAGGAAGCGTGCCGGGTCACTGACCGTCGTGTTCTGATCGTTGACTTTGACGCTCTCCCACTGCTGCGTCTGCCAGTTCCACAGATACACCGGGATGGACTGCCCGCTGATACTGAGGTCTTGCGCCGTGATCGTCAGGCTGGTCACCTGCTTGAGCACCGCGTCGGGCTGCGGCGTGAAGCGGAAGCTCGCTTCTTCGCTCGGCTGCATCTCCAGATCAATCGGCGAGATGTCGCCTGCGCCTGAATAGGCCATCGTCACCCACGTGAAGCGATCCGGCGAGATGGTCACGCTGCCCGTCGTCGGCTGGTCGGCCTGTGCGTCAAGCTGCACCAGATAGAGGGTTGTGTCCTGCGAGTTGTAGTTCGCGCCTGTGACCTGGGTATCGAGCGGGACGCTGCCCGTCCAGCCCGCCAGATACACATGATCGCCGCGCCCGACCGAGTTGTAGTAGTCATCGACAAACGACGAGAGAAAATACTGCCGTCGCCGCTCGATCTGCTGCTGGGTGGTGTCATTGAGCGGCAGGCGAGTGATGTTGTTGTTGTAATTGCCGGTGCCGAGAATGTCGATCACGCTCTGCTGGTTGCTGCCGACGCTGCGATAGGAGAATACCGACGGCGTGGCGTTGGGCGCACGCAGTGCGGGCGGCGGCGGGTTCGCGCCAGAGATCGTCAGATTGAAGGGGACGACATCGCCCGGCTTGAGCGGCTGATTGATCACGTAGGCGACGCCGCGCGCCAGAATCACGGGTTCGGTCAGGGTGAGCGTGCTGTTATTCGTTACCGATCCGCGTACGACCTGCTGTCCGGCAACGGTGTCGTAGCCAAGCGTCGCCTGCCCGCTGATCTTGGGCTTGGCAATCGCGCCGCTCATGTGAAACCCGGCGATGAAGCTGGCATCGACGTTGAAATTCTTTGCCGCGAATTGATCGCTTTCGCTGATCTCGACGCTCGACTGCGTATTCTGCGTCAGCAGGCCCGTCGTCTGCGGCGGGTTCGGAATTGGGCGAAGCGCGGTATCCGCCGGAGCCGTGAGCGTGTATTCGGTGCGGCGCGGCGAGAGCAGGCCGACCAGTTCATCGACGTGAGCGCGGTCGCTGTCGTTCCACGTCTGCACGACCGCCAGCCGATTGAGTGTCGCCTCGTTGCCGCGCAGGTTGAAGCCGAGGCCGTAGGACAGGACGCTGAAAGCCAGAATGAACAGCGGGATCGTGATCCATGCCCACTCACGGCGATTGATACGGTTCAGCACCAGATAATTGAGTGGGCCGATCAGCGCGATGTAGAGTGCCAGAAAGCCGCACAGCGGCAAAATGTCGGGCAGCGGATCGTAGCCCGGCAGAATCTCGGCGGCGCTCTCGGCGGAGTTCCAGTTGACGAAACCGCCGCCCCAACCGGGTTGGGGGTTGTTATTGGTCGCCAGCGTGAACCACAAATCCGGCAAACCGTTCCAGCCGCGCAGCGGCGCGTTGTTCGGGTCTGCCGCCAGATAATCGACCACACCTGCGCCGAGCGTGCGCCGCACCAGCAACGGCGTGCCATCGGCAGCGGCGGCGATCACCTGCCCGCCCGAATTGACCGTTCCAGTGGCAACGACCGTTTGCGCGCTCAGATCGCCTGAATCATGCAGCCAGTTGCCAAGCGACTGCAAGCCATCGACAGCTTTGCTGCCGCTCGGCGTGATCGGCAGCAGATTGCCGACCCCGGCAGCCGTTCCCTGCC
>DASZXN010000459.1:0-9054 GCA_035545875.1 Phototrophicaceae bacterium | reverse complement strand
TATGCCGATTATCACGATTTGCTCGCGCATCCCAACCTCGAAGCGGTGGTTATCTGCACGCCGACCAACTCTCACTGTGAGATCGCGGTCACGGCGGCGAAGGCGGGCAAGCAACTCTTCTGTGAGAAACCCCCGGCGCTCAACCTGCGCGAAATCGACGGCATGATCGCCGCCGCTGAGAAGGCGGGCGTGCTGCTGCACGTCGGCTTTATGCGCCGCTTCGACGACGCCTATATCGAGGCCAAGCGCCAGATCGAGGACGGCGTGATCGGCACGCCCGTGACGATCCGCTCGGTCGGGCGCGATCCGTCACGCCCCGGCCTGAAGTTCTCGAACCCACTTGAAAGCGGCGGCCTGATCCTCGAAATGGCGATCCACGATTTTGACATCATTCACTGGCTGATGGCCGACGACGTGGAACGAATCTACTGCGAGACGGCGGCGCTCGTTCACCCTGAACTGGCGAAAGCAGGCGACGCCGATACTGCGCTGATGACGCTCCGGTTCGCGCGCGGCGGCCTCGGCAGCGTCGAAGTCAGCCGGACAGCGGTCTATGGCTACGACATTAGCTGCGATATTGTCGGCTCGAAGGGAACGCTGCACGTCGGCTATCTGCGGCAAACAGCCGTCACGGTGATGACGGTCGCGGGTGTGACGCACGACGTAGTGCCGCATTTCCCGGAGCGCTTCGGCACGGCTTATGATCGCCAGATTGAGGCATTCATCGACTGTGCGCGTGAAGGCAAGCCCGCGCCGATCACGACGGCGGACGCACGTGCCGCGCTGCAAATCGGGCTGGCGGCGATTCGCTCACGGCGCGAGGGTCGCCCGATTACGGTGCGCGAGGTTCAGGCTTAAGGCGCTTATTGCATCCGCGAGCCGCCGTTAATGCTGAGGGTTTCGCCCGTGATGAACGAGGCCATGTCCGAGGCGAGAAAGAGGATCACTTTCGCCACGTCGAGCGGCTGGCCTTCGCGCGCCAGCGGCATGGCTTTGACGGTCGCCTGACGCATTTCCGGCGTCGAGTGAACGTCGTGGAAGGCGGTGGCAATCAGCCCCGGCGCGACGCAGTTGACCGTGATGCCCTCTTTGGCGACTTCCTTCGCCAATCCTTTGCTGAAGGCGATAATCGCGGCTTTCGAGGCAGCGTAAGCGCTCGCGCCCGCGCCGCCGCCGTCCTGACCGGCCAGTGACGACATATTGACGATCCGTCCCCAACCACTGCCGATCATGTGCGGCAGGGCGGCGCGGCAGCACAGAAACGTGCTTTTGACGTTGATCGCCATGACTTCATCGAACAGCGCCTCGCTCATGTCCGCGACAGTGGAGCGTTTGACCAGCCCGCCCGCGTTATTGACCAGAATGTCGAGGTGCTGGATTTGGCTCATCAGCGCCGTGACCTGATCGGCTCTGGATACGTCCGCGCCAATCATGTCCGCGCTGCCGCCCAGTTCCTCGATCATCTGGCGCGTCTTTTCCGCGCCTTGCTGGTTTTGGTAATAGTTGACGATCACGCGCGCGCCGCTGCGCGCCAGTTCGACGGCGGTCGCCTGACCGATGCCGGAGCCTGCCCCGGTCACGAGAGCAATTTTGCCGCTGAGATTGACTTCCACGATTGCGCCTTTGGTGCGAAAACTGCCTGGAGCAGCATTTTTGACAGGGAATACTCCCCTCATTATACTCGGATTTAATTCGCTTCCCCGGTTCATTCAGCATTTTTTCACGGGCACAGAATCGAAACCTATGCAGGGTTATCGTATCGCCACCGACATCGGCGGCACATTCACCGATCTAGTCTATCTGAACGAGGACACAGGCGAGATTCACGTCGAGAAAGCCTCGACCACGCCGCATGATTTCGCGCAGGGCATCCTCGATACGCTCGCCAAAGCGCCAGGGCTGGACACCGCCAAAACCTCGTTTTTCGTGCATGGGACGACGGTCGTGATCAACGCGCTGACCGAGCGCAAGGGCGTGAAAACCGGCCTGATCACGACGAAAGGCTTCCGCGACGTGCTGGAAATCCAGCGCTCGAACCGCCCCGACATCTACAACCTGTATTACACCAAGCCGAAGCCGTTCGTGCCGCGCTACCTGCGCCTCGAAGCGAGCGAGCGCCTGAATTACAAAGGCGAAGTCCTGATGCCGCTCGACCGTGACGATTTGCGCCGCGTGGTGCAGCAGTTGGTCAACGAGGGCGTCGAGAGCATCGCCGTGTGCTTTTTGCACGCTTACGTCAATCCACAGCACGAGATCGAAGCAGGCGAAGTCATTCGCTCGACTGCGCCGAATATCCCGTTCACGCTTTCGCACGAGGTCACGCAGGAGTGGCGCGAATACGAGCGTACCAGCACAGCGGTGTTCAACAGCTACGTGCTGCCGACGGCGCAGCGCTACCTCGACAACCTCGAAACGACGCTGAGGCAGCCAATGGGCATGGGTGACGTGCTGCACGTGATGCAGTCGAACGGCGGCAGCGCGACCTTCGGCGTCGCCAAACGCCTGCCGATCAATCTGGTCGAGTCGGGACCCGTCGCCGGGATCATCGGCGCGGCACGGATCGGCGAATTGATCGGCGAGCGCAACGTGATCGCCTTCGACGTAGGCGGTACGACGGCGAAAACGTCGCTGGTTGAGGGCGGCGTGCCCAAGATCACGACTGAGTACAAAATCGAGCAAACGCGCGAGTTCGCGGGCTACCCGATCCTCGTGCCGACCGTCGATGTGGTCGAGATTGGGTCGGGGGGCGGCTCGATTGCCTACATCGACGCGGCTGGGTCGCTCAAAGTTGGCCCGATCAGCGCCGGAGCCGTGCCCGGCCCCGCCTGCTACGATCAGGGCGGGGCAGAGCCGACCGTCACCGACGCGAATCTGGTCGCGGGGCGGCTGAATCCGCGCAACTTCCTCGGCGGCGAACTGACGGTCAGCGTCGAGAAAGCGCGCGCGGCGATCCGCCCGATTGCCGCGCGGGTCGGCACGAGCATCGAGGAAGCGGCGCTCGGCATCATCCGCATTTCCGACTTCGGCAAGATGAACGCGATCAAGCTGATTTCGGTGCGCCGAGGTTACGATCCGCGCGATTTCGTGCTGGTCGCATTCGGCGGCGGCGGGCCGATGCACGCGGCGGCGATGCTGCGCGAGCTGCGCTGCAAAAAAGCGATCATCCCGATTTATCCGGGCGTGTTTTCGGCGCTGGGGATGCTGCTGACCGATCTGCGCACCGACGCGATCCGCACCAAAATCGTGCGCGTCGAAAGGGCAGATACGGCGGCAGTCACGCAGATGTATGACGAGATGGAGCAGCAGGCGCGGCAGACGCTCGCCAGCGAGAACGTCACACCGGGGAACGTCGAGATCGAGCGCTACGCCGACATGCGCTATCTTGGTCAGGAGCACACGGTCAAAGTGCCCGTGCCGACCGGGACGCTGACCGTTGAGGCGCTGGCGCAGGTGTGCGAGGCTTTTCATAAGCTGCATGAACACAGCTATACGTTCCGACTCGACTCGCCCGTCGAGATGGTCAACTATCACCTGACGGCGACAGGGAAGGTCACGAAAGCCGAGATGCGCCCGGTTCAAGCGGACGGCTTGAGCCTGACGAACGCGCTCAAGGAGACGCGCCCGGTGATGTTCGAGGATGGCGGTCTGCTGACCACGAGCGTTTACGAGCGCGATTTGCTGCCGATTGATGAAGTGATCGCGGGGCCAGCGCTGATTGAGGAAGCGTCGTCGGTGACGGTCGTCTATCCCGGTCAGCAGGTCTACCGGGACAAATTCGGCTTTTTGCATCTGGAAACATCGCCCGACGCTAAAGCATCGGGCTAAGAATTCAAGCCCGCTAAAGCGGACTGAAAACAGCCGACTTTAGTCGGCTTGGGTTTGCTAGCCGGAGGTTTCGAGCCTCTGGCGACAGGCGAAGTGGGAGCAAACTATGCACAACCAACCGATCACCGTCGATCCGTTCACGCTCGAAATCATCAAAGAGTCGCTGATTGCGATTGGCGACGAGATGTTCATCGCTACACAGCGCACGAGCATGAGCACGATCATTTACGAGGTGCTCGACTACGCCTGCGGCCTGACCGACGCCAACGGCGACCTGATCGTGCAGGGCAACGGCGTGACCGGCTTCCTCGGCACGCTGACGAGCGCGATCCGCAGCACCATCGACAAGTTTGGCGGCAAACTCGATCCCGGCGACATCATCATCACCAACGATCCCTACAGCGGCGGCGGCACGCACCTCTCGGACGTGACGCTGGTCAAGCCGATCTTTTATCAGGGGCGGCTTCTGGCCTTTGCCGCCAACAAAGCCCACTGGACGGAGGTCGGCGGGATGGCGCCCGGTAGCTGGACGACCGACTCGACCGACGTGTGGCAGGAGGGCTTGCAGTTCCCGTGCATCAAGCTCTACATCAGGGGCGAAATCGTGCCGGGGCTGATCGACCTGATCCGCGCCAATGTGCGCACGCCCGACATGAGCATCGGCGACATGAGCGCGCAGGCGGCCTCGCTGCGCCTCGCGGAAACGCGCTTTGTCGATTTGTGCGAGCGCTACGGCGTCGAGACGGTGCTGTACGCGATTGACGCGCTGCTCGCTTACGGCGAGAAGCGGACGCGCGAAGCGCTCAAGCGCATCCCCAACGGCGTATACGAGGCATCCGATTTCGTCGACGACGATGGCATCGACCCCGGCCCATTCGAGATGCGTGTCAAGGTCACGGTAACGGACGACAAATTCATCTGTGACTTCACGGGTACGCACGCTCAGGTGCGCGGGCCGATCAATTCAGGCCGCACAGGACTGGAATCGTCGGTGCGGGTGCTGTTCAAGGCGCTGACCGATCCGCAGATTCCGGCGAACGAGGGCTGCTTCCGTCCGCTTGAAGTCATTTGCCCGGATGGGACGATGGCGACGGCGCAGCGTCCCGCGCCGACCTCGACCTACTGGGAGGTCGAGGAGTTCGGCGCTGATCTGGTCTGGAAAGCGCTCGCGCCGTTCGCGCCGGAGCGCCTGACAATGGGGCATTTCCTGAGCGTGTGCGGCACAGTGATCTCCGGCACGCATCCCGACACCGGCGAGTTATTCATTCTGGTCGAGCCGCAGGTCGGCGGTTGGGGCGCGGGGCAGGACAAGGATGGCGAGAATGCCATGTTCTGTATTGGCGACGGCGAAACCTACGTCATCCCGGTGGAGGTCTGCGAGACGCGTTACGGCGTGCTGGTCGATCAGTTCGCGTTCAACGTCGCGGACGGGGGCGCGGGACGTTATCGCGGCGGGCGCGGCGTGTTCCGCGACTACCGCATGACGGCAGACGACGCGCTCGTGACCGGGACGCTCGGTCGGCACAAGTTCCCGCCCTGGGCGATGAAGGGTGGCGCGCCCGGCTCGAATAACTATTTGCAGGTCTTTCACGCCGACGGCAGCACGAAGGTGTTCGGCAAGGTGGCACGCTACCCGCTCAAGCAGGGGGAAGTGGCGCGCTTTGCGACGGCGACGGGCGGCGGCTATGGCGATCCGCGCTCGCGCCCGCTGGAGGAGATTGAGCGCGACGTGCGCGACGGCTACATCACGGTGGAACAGGCTGAACGCGCGTACGACGTGATCATCGATCCGCGCAGTGGCAAAGGGCAGCGTTCGACTACTTCGCGGACGTAGCCGCCTTGATGTGCAGCCTGACTCCACACGACTCGCGCACGACCAGATTGGTCGGCAGTTCGATGTGCTTGGCCGGGCCGCGCTTGCCCTCGATCCGGCTGATGAGCAGATCGGCGGCGTTCAGGCCGATGTCGCGGGCGGGCTGGGCAATCGTCGTCAGCGGCGGATTTATGTACGCGGCGAACTGCACGTTGTCAAAGCCGACGACGGCCAGATCATCGGGCGTGGCGATGCCAAGCTGATGGGCGGCACGGATCACTTCGCCGGCTTCGCGGTCGTTCGAGCCGAAGATCGCGCTCGGACGATCCGGGCGTGCCAGAAATTCGGCGTACTGGTTGCCGTTGTATTTGAAATCGCGCTGGAAAACCAGCGCTTCGTCATAAGGCAGGCCATATTCCGCCAGCGCCCGCCGATAGCCCTCGAAGCGATCCCGCACCGAAGAAGTGAGCAGTGTCCCGGTTGAGGCATGAACGAAGCCAATGTGGGTGTGACCGAGGATGATCAGGTGCTCGGTGGCGCGAAAACCGCCGCCTGTGTTGTCGGACGAGACGTAATCGGCATTCAGGCCGTCGAAATAGCGATCCACCAGCACGAACGGTACGCCGTCGGCGTGCAACTGCCAGATGGCCTGATCGTGCGTGACATCGGAGAGCGGGTAGATGATCATTCCGGCGACCTGATCGTCACGCAGGCGAGCGATGTCGCGGGTTTGCTGCTCGGAGCTTTCCTCGGTATAGGCAAAGCTGACCTGATAGCCGCGTGTCTTGGCGATGTGCTCGACGCCGCTAAGAATGTCGAGGTCGAGATCGCTGCGGCGGTAACTGAGCAGCAGGCCAATCCGCCGGTTGGTTGAGCCGCTCTCGGTTGGGCGCGCGCTGGCGAAGCGCACAAAAGTGCCGCGCCCCGGCACGCGTTCCAGCAGTTCCTCGTTGACGAGCACGCTCATCGCCTGCCGCACAGTTCCCCGGCTGATATTGTATTCGCGGGCGAGTTCTAATTCGGTGGGGAGGCGCGCGCCGGGCGGAAGATCACCGCTGGCGATACGCGTTCGAAACATCGAGACAAGCTGGCTGTAGAGCGATTCATCTTCCGTTCGGTTGAGCACAAACCATCCTTTGAGGCTGCGTGACATGATCGTTCATGTATGTACAAATGCTACTCGGCTACCTTAAGACTTGTCAATTGCCGGGAACGCAGAAAATGGGAGCGGTTTCGTTGTGCATCTAAATGCTTGATGAGAGAAATCGGGAGGAATTGTCCGATCCGAGATCAGCGGCGGAGACTCTCAGGGTAATCAATTGAACATGGTTAAAAGCTTTTAGGGACTGTCGCGCGGTCTGGATATACGGGATTTTCTCGTAGGGCGGGGCTAAGCCCCGCCTCTACACTGGCCTCGTAACGATTGATTTACTCTTCGCGCAGCCAGACGGTCATTTCGCCCGGCTCGCGGTTTGCCCACAGGAAATAGGGGATCGCCTTGAGGGTGAACGGCTGGCGCTCGACCTGGACGGTGGACTCCGATTGGTATAGACCGCCAGACCAATTTGCTGGTTGATGGCGCAGCGCGTCGCTGCTGATCACGGCGACGCCGCCGAACAGGTTGGCATCGACCGAAGCAGCGAGTTTCGCAGCGCGCGGCAGCGAGACGTTCGCCAGATGACTGCCGTTATCCACTTCTTCGAGGCAGTAGACGATTGGGCCGCGCTGAAGGGCGATGTCGCCCGCATCCTGACGCACGTCCGGGTGGGCGAGCATTCGCTCGACCGGCATCGCCAGCGTCAGCGTGATCTGATCGCCGCTCGACCACTGGCGCGAAAGCACGACGTAACCGCGCTCCGGGCTGACCGACTGTGCCGCGCCGTTGACTTCGAGCTTGAAATCGCGGCACCAGTCGGGGATGCGCAGGGCGATGTCGAAACGCGCGGGCGAATCGACCTGCACGCCGAAATGGATGGTGCCGTCCCAGGGGTAATCGGTCTGCTCGTCGAGGTGGACTTCGCTGCCGCCGAGATGGAAATGGGCGTGATTGCTGTTGTAGAGATGGACGTAGAGCCGATCCGCCGTCGAGGAGTAGAAGTAATTGCCGATGCCCGCGACGATGCGCGCCAGATTGGGCGGGCAGCAGGCACAGTCGAACCATTCCGAGCGGCGGTAGTAGTGATCGCTGGTGATGCCGCTCCAGCTTTGATAGGGATTGACGTAGGGATAGGACGAGAGCGGGTTGGCGTAGAAGAAGTGCGTGCCTTCATACGAGACGCCGCTGAGGATGCCGTTGTAGAGCGCGCGCTCCATCACGTCGATGTACTTGCTGGCCGGGTCGATCAGGAACATGCGCTGCGCCCAGAACGCCAGCGCAATCGAGGCGCAGGTTTCGGCATAGGCGTTCTCGTTGGGCAGGTCGTAGGCGAAGGTGAAGCCTTCGTTGGTATGCGCGGGGCCAAGCCCGCCCGTGATGTACATCTGATGGGTGGTCAAATCCGTCCAGATTTCCTGCATGACCGTCCGCAGGCTCGGATCGTTGGTTTCGAGCGCGACATCAGCCACGCCCGAATAGAGATAACAGGCGCGCACCGAATGACCCATCGCCGTGTGCTGGTCGCGGATCGGCACGTCGGCCTGACAGTAGCGATAATTCTGCGCCCAGTAGTTGCGCGGATTATCGCCGCGCGCGACGGCTTCGAGGTCGAAATAGTGCGGCTTCTGGCCGCGTTCATCGACGAAATACTGCGAGAGCCTGAGGTAGCGCGGATCATTGGTCGAGCGATAAAGCTTGACCAGCGCGAGTTCCGCTTCAGGGTGGCCGGGATAACCGTGCTTCTGGTGTTCGCCGGGGCCAAAGGTCGCGTCGATGTGATCGGCGTAATGACGCATCATATCGAGGAACTCGGTTTTCCCGGTCGCGTGGGTGTAGGCGACCGCGCCCTCCATCAGGTGACCGGCGCAGTACAGTTCGTGCTGATCGCGCAGGTTCGCCCAGCGGTTTTGCGGCTCGACCTGAATGAAATGGCTGTTCAGGTAGCCATTCTCGTACTGCCCCGCGTGCATCTTGTGGACAATCGCATCGACTTCGCGCTCAAATTCGGGGTTCGGGTGCGTTTCGAGGCTGTAGCCAACCGCTTCCGCCCATTTCGCGATGTCCGAGTCCCAGAAGATGTGCGGGACGGGTTGCCCCGGCTTCCAATCGAGATTCCAGGCATCAAAGCGTCCGGTGGTCTGCAACTGATGATAGATGGCCGGGAGAGTCTTATCGCGGTTGGTCGCCTGACGATCCGCCCAAAAGCCTTTTGCAATCGATACGTTTTTCAAAGAACTTGGCTCTATGTGTTTGACTGGAGTAACCAAGAGAATTTCCTCCGGCAGCATGAAAGAGTATTCGAATGCACACTATTTTATCG
>DASZXN010000458.1:0-1551 GCA_035545875.1 Phototrophicaceae bacterium | reverse complement strand
CGACCGCGTAGCCAGCGAGTCTTCGAGCATTGGCGTGGGCTTATATATTTAGAAGTTACGCAGTTGAGGGAAGGCAGTAGATGGGGTGAGCCAAGTAGTGCCGAACCGCAACGCGAATAATTGAGGTAACCGAGCGCCGAGCGCCGAGTGCAGATGCTGACATGACTGACGGGCAGCTTCTTCGGTTTGGGTACGCCGAAAAGCGCCTCGTCGGGAAGTGAGCAGCGCACGGACTTCGGGGGCGATGGGCAGCCCTTCGAGCTGAGGACGCACACTGGTCAGCTAGCGCTGCAGCATCTGACGCAGGTTCAGCAGCAAATGCCAGCGGTCGGCGACCGCCGACGCCTGCGGTGCGCCTGCCTGGATACCGTTGGCATATTCCGTGGAACGGTCTCGAGTAATAAGCTGGACCTGAGGCTGGTTTTGCAGCCAGTCGCGCACCACGCTGGCGGTGCGTTCGAGCAGCACGTCCACGACCTGATGGCGCTCCAGGTCGACCATGAGTGTGCCGTAGTCGCGCCCTTTCTTCAACGGCCCAGTCGTCAATCCCCAGGACGCGAGCACTCGCGGTCGGCACGAGCAGCGTTCGACGCAGGACCCGAAGCAGGGTATCGCCACTCGTCTGGATTTGGAAGCAGCGCAGCACCCGTCGCCCCGCCTCCCCGCCCACTTCAAATGCCACCGTCCGCAGGCGCTGCGTGAGCCGCTCGGTTCGGCGCGCATAGACCGCTAACCAACCCGGAAAACGCTCCACGAAGGTTTTTTGCGGACAGTCTGGATTGATGCAGCGAAATCGCCGGACAGTGAGGTGAAGGTCGATGCCCTGTTCCACACTGGGCAAGTCCTGGGGCAAGTATTGATGCCAACCGTGCAGCGCCCGCGAGGTCTTGCCACACCGGGGACAGAGGCCACACACAGCGGTGCTGTGCGCCACGACGGTCATCCGATTCCTTTCTTCCTCGACCGCGTCAATGACAAACCCGCGTAACGCAAATGGCAACTCACTGATTGCAGCCTCTTTTCTCGAAAATGCAGAATCTGCCTCAGGTTATGTATTCGTAGCTACTTCTTTCTACAGTCTTTGCGGAAGAACCACTATTCATGGGCAAGCTCAGGGTTTGATCGGTTTTCACACGTATAAGCTTGCAGGGTCGGCAGGGTCGTGAAAATAAAGGTCGCGTCAAGATGCTGATATTTGCCGATTTTAGGGGGGTGACAGCCTTTTTGAACCGGGACTATGCTGGTGACAGTGATTACACAACGTCTCATGAACTGAGCCATCCGCCGATCAGCGGCGCGACGGCGTTTGCCAGGCTCACCACCGACGCACTCACGCCGAGAATCGCGCCGGAGTCGCTGGCGGCTGTGCCTTTGATCATCAGGCTGTTGAGCGCCGGACGGATCAGTCCCGCGCCCATCGTTAAGGGGATGATGGCGATCAGGAACCAGGCAATCCCGCCTAAACCGCGCTGACTTTCATCCGGCAGCGGCACACGGATCGCGCCGATAATCGCCTCGGTGGCGCTCGGCGCAAGGTCGCGCAGGCTGGAC
>DASZXN010000457.1:0-13338 GCA_035545875.1 Phototrophicaceae bacterium | reverse complement strand
GCAAGGGGTGTGGGGGTGTCTCTACAGGGAATTCTTGAGAAAATCCCTAGCGTTTCCCGGTGCGATTGGATCAATCGGCGCGGTTTCTTTATAATAGCGTTTTGCGGATAGTGAGCTATCCGTACTCGACCCGTCCGGTTTGAGGCGTTGTTTAGCGGAAATGCAAATCAAGCGCGATTACTCCCAGCCTTTCTTCAGTGGCCGCCGCAAGCGGCGCGGAATGTGGCGCTGGCTCGTGCTGTACGTTGCAATCATCGTCGGCTTTCTGTTCTTCGTGGACGACAACTTCAGTACGCTGCAATTGATGGCGCTCGGCGCGGTCGGACAAGCGCCGCCGCCGACCCCCTTCGCCAGCGATCTCGCCAATCAGGGGATGCAGGACTACGCCGCTGGCGATCTGCAAGGCGCGCATGATCTCCTCAAGCGCGCCGTGATGCAGCAGCCGCAGAACGTCGATTATCTGTATAACTACGGTCGCTCGCTGATCGAACTCGGCGCGGACGATCCGACGCTCTACGCTGAAGCGGTTCAGATCGGCGAACAGGCGATTGACGCGAACCCTGCCGATCCGCGCGGTTACGCAATCAAGGCGCGCGCGATGGATTTGAACGGTGACTCGGCTAATGCCGTCCCGGTGGGGCAGGCGGGCTTGCAGGTGGATCGCAACTTTGCGCCGCTCTACACGGCCTTGAGCGGCGCATACCGCGACATCGACCGCTACGACGTAGCGCTGCAATCGGCGGAGCAGGCGCTCAAAATCGACCCGAACGACCCGGACGCGCATCGCGTCTACGCGCTCGCGTTGATCTGGGTCGGGCGCGACGACGAAGCGCTCGACCAGTTGGAGCAGGCGGTCGGCCTCGCGCCCAATCTCGCTTCACCCTATTTCGAACTGGCGAGCATGTATCGCACGATGGCGGTTCAGGACGCTAACGGCGGCACCAACGATTACGAACTGGCGATTGCGACTTACGAGAAGATTCTGGCGATGCAGCCGCAGAATGCCAAAGCCTTCCAGCGTTTGTGCAGCACCTATATCGAGATCGGCGATCACCGCAAGGCGCAGGGCTACTGCGAGGACGCGCTCGCCATCAACCCGAATTATACCGATGCGCTGCGCGATCTCGGTCACGCCGAGTATTCACAGCGCAACTACGAAGGCGCGATTGAGAATTTCACCCAATGCGCGCAGTTGGAAGCAAGCGAGCCGGAAGCCGATCAGGACATCGAGTGTTTCTATCTGCGCGGCCTGTCCTACTACTATCTCGGTCAATGTCAGAATGCCTGGGATTTGCTCAACGATTCAGTCAACCGCGTCCATCTGACCTCCGATGACCCAAACAACCCGGTGCTGGTCAATACGATTCACGGCCTGCAACTGATCACGCAGAACTGCACCGGCTTCAACGGACGCGCGCTGCCAACCGCTATCCCGCCGACCGCCATCCCGCCCACGCCCATCGGAGGGTAGCCATGTACTTACGGACGCCGAAACGTTATCAGGTTGGGCACAAGCGCCGCCATTTGCTCTCGATGCGCTGGCTCTGGCTGTGGATTCTGACGCCGATTGTTTTGGTCGGCGGTTACTACGTCTACACCTACCGCGATTTCTATGGGCCGCAGGTGCGCGATATGGTCAACGATGTCGTCAATCAGGCTGGCGGCGGCATCGCCACCATCACCGCGCCGACCGCGCTGCCGACCATCAATCCTGCCGATCACATCGTGCGTGGGGACAACGCCTGGACACAGGGCGCAATTGAACAGGCGATCACCGAGTACAGCGCGGCCATTCAGGGTGCGCCCAACGACGAGCAGGTTCACTATCGTTACACCTACGGCCTGCTGATCGAGGGCGAGAACAAACAGGCGCTCGCCGCCGCCGAAGATACCGTGACCGCCAATCCGTTCTCGTCGGACGCGTGGGCGATCCGCGCGCTGGCGCTGGAACGCAACCAGCAGTATCCGCTGGCGGTTGCCAGCGCGTTACAGGCGCTCTCGCTTGATCCCAAGAACGCCAACGCGATGGCGTTTATGGCGCAGGCTTATCTCGACGCCGGGCAGCCCGCGACCGCCGAGGAAAAGGCTAATCTCGCGCTGCAAACCGACCCGAACAACGCCGAAGCGCACTACGTTCACGGTCTGTGGAACGAGGAAGCCAATTACAGTTATCAGGACGCGCTCGACGATTATCAGCAGGCGCACGATCTCGCGCCCAACTTACCGCACATCACCGTCGAAATGGCGTGGACGGACTGGAATCTCAACAACGCGGACGCGGGACTGGCGCTGCTTCAGGGGGTTTCCGAGACCAATCCGAACAACCTCGACGCGCTGTTCGCGCTCGGCTATTTCGAGTACCAGACCTACGGCGACACTGACAAGGCGACCGATTACCTCAATCGCTGCCTGCAAGTCGATGGGCAGAACGTTCAATGCCTGAACTATCTGGCAACCGTCAAAGCCTACAACGGCGATCAGGCAGGCGCGGCGGATTTGTACCAGCGCGTCATCGATGCCGGGACGACCAGCCCGCTCGATTACCTGCACGCCGGACGCGCCTACGCCAACCTGAACAACTGCTCCAGCGCAATCCCGCTGCTGCGGCAGGGGTATTCGCTCGAACAGCAGCAAGCGACGCCTGACCCGGATCGACTGGCGGCCTTCCAGCAGTTCATGAGTCAATGCGGCGCGCCTTTCAGCGCAATTGCACCGCAGGCGCAGTCTACCAACAACGGCCCGCTGTTGATCCCGATCAACGTCACGCCGACGGCCTCTCAATAGGCGGGATAGGCATCACACCACGCGACTATTGCCACATAATCCGTGTAGGGGCACGATATTTCGTGCTCCATACGCACCAACTTAAACCATTTAAGCGGACGTGATCGCTTGCGCCGCCCGACGTTCAAAACGTTGGGCTACGAAACCCAAGTCGGCTGAAGCCGACTGCGCAGCAAGCGCCCGGTTTGCCAGCCCACTTCAGTGGGCTTGAAGTCCTAGCCGTAGGCGTCGAGCCTACGGCGACATGAGCAACGGCGCTAGAATAAATCCCTTATCTTGGTGCGTAGGGGCACGATATTTCGTGCCCTCATGGTTTACCTTTGCACAAGGATGTTCGCATGGACGCACAAATCGAGCAGTTGACTCGCCGTGTCGAGCAAACCCAACATGGTTTCACCGATATTCGCAAAGCCGCCGACGAACTCGCCGATCAATCCATCGCGGCGCGGCTCAAGCTGGCCGACGCGCTTTATGCTTCACCTGCGCATCAGGCGCGAATGCTGGCAACGTTTCTGTATGGCGATCTGGCAGCGCAGGTCGAAAGCTGTTTGCCGACCTTGCGCACCGTCGTTAGCCCCGACGCCGATTGGCGCGTGCAGGAAATTCTGGCGAACGCGTTTGATCGCTGCTGCAAGGACATGGGTTACGAACGCGCCCTGCCGACCATCCGTGACTGGTTGAACGATCCCTCGCCCAACGTGCGTCGTGCCGTCAGCGAAGGGCTGCGCATCTGGACAGCGCGTCCGTATTTCAAGGATCACCCCGACGAAGCGATTGCGCTGCTTGCTCCCCATCGCGCCGATGCCAGCGACTATCTGCGTAAATCCATTGGTAATGCGCTTCGTGACATCAGCCGCAAGCATCCCGAATTGGTGCGCGCGGAACTCTCAACGTGGGCTTTGACGGACAGACGGACGCTGTTCACCTACAAACTCGCCGCCAAATTTCTATAAACACAATCGGACGAGACAGTTCTCGTCCGATTGTGTGCTGCGTGCTGTTCATCGAAGCGCAATCGAGGTTATCGGGGAGCGGAGCGTGTCGGCGTGGGGGTCGGAAGGTGGATGGTGAGTGACGGCATTGGCTGCAATTGGAAGCGCGGCGTTGGCGTCGACGGGCAGGCGGCCAGCGAGAGGCACGGGCCAGGCTGTGTGACGGTCGGCTGCGGGGGCGGCGGAAGCTGCGGCGTATTGGTAGGATTGCCGGGCGGCAACGTCTGTCGAGGTGGGATTGTCGGCAGTTGGTCGGGCGGCGGCGTGGCAACCGGGATGTTGTCGCAGTTATCGCTCAGGTTTACGACCGCAGCCAGCACCCAGCCGAGGATGCCGTTGTACTCGACCTTCAGCCACAGGCCGTTGGGCGTATGGCCGAGCACAGTCGCGGAAGTGCCCGGCTGAATCGAGGCGACAATCGGCGCGCCGGGCAGCGGGAATTGGCGAATGTTGATAGCAACGCGGTCGATTTTCGCAGTCGCGGTGCAGGTGTCGCTGGGGGTTGCGGGCGGCGTCGGCGTAAGCGTGGGAATGTTGTCGCAGAAGTTGTTGAGCGTCACGTCGCTCGCACGCACCCACCCAGTCATACCGTTGTAGCTGATCTCAATCCACACATGATCGGGTGTCTCACCGATGACCTGCACGGGTGTATTCGCTGGCAGGAACCTGGTCGGTAGGCTTGGGAGGGACGGAGGAATACTATAAATGCCGACCTTCCCGCTGCTGATTGCAGTCGCCTGGCAGGAGCAGTCCGATTGGGTGGGCACTGGCGTTGGATTCACGGAACCTGTACCCGAATTGCCACTGCCGACGCCAGCGCACGGCTGACCATGTTCCGGCCACAGGCAGATGTTGACTGTTTCCGGGAAAGTCGAGCCGCTGTGGGTCACTTCGAGCAGATAATTCTTCGTGCCAATCGGCATCCGAAAACGACCGAGTGTCAGGGCAGCGTCGGCGAGACCATAGCCTTCGCCCGTATTGGCATCGACCAGCCGAATGACCGGGCCGGAGGTCGGGATCGTGCTGGCTGCTTCGACAAAGAGGGCGTCGGTCGTCAGTGCCGTGAATGAATAGACCTTGCGCGGATTTTGCGGGTCAACGGTCGCGCTGATCAATGTCTCTAAGGGCAGCGGCGTCGGCGGGGTAAGCGGGTCGCCCGGCTGAATGCTGATCGTGAACTGTCCGGCGGTGTTATTGGCTGAGTGCACCTCGACAATGTACGTGCCGGGGCTGGTAAGCATGACCTGATCCTGAATGATGTTCTGGGCGGTGGCGTTGGCCTCGTCAAAGATGACGGCGTTGTTCAGGTCAAAGACGCGGAAGGCGGGCGCGAATCCCAGTGAGGTTGCCAGAACTTCGACGTTGAGGTTCTGCGGCGTTGTCACGTTAAGGGCGAACTGGCTCGTGCTGGTCGGTTGAGCGAGGATGCTGGATTGATTCTGTCCAATCGGGATCGGTGGTGGCGTGGATTGAGCGCTGGCGATGGCCGCGCCGACAAGAAGAACGCAAATCAATGTGCCGAGAACCAACCAGAACGAGCGGCGTCTGAAAACGTTCATTGAATTAGCTCCTCATCTCGAAAACACAGATACAAAACAGGGCTGTGTACTACGCCACACGATAGATGATGAGCGTCGAAAAATCGTCTAATTTTGCTGGATGCGTTTATGAAGGTTGAACGAGCGCGGATTTGCTGGAAGACGAAGCCGGTTCCAATAAAAAAACCCGCCATGCGTCTCGGAGGCACATGGCGGGTTCGGAGAGCCTGAATTACGGCGTCGCAGTCGGGAAGTGGAAGACGAGCGTTGCCGGATGGATGATGATGAAATGAGGCGTCGGGGTCGGCGTTGCCGTATTGACGAAGATCGCCGTGACGACGATCAGATGGAACGTCGGTGATGGCGTCGGCGTTGCTGACTCGGCCAGCGTGGGCGATGGCGTATCGGTCGGCGCAGGCGTATCGGTGGGTGTAGAGGTTGGCAGCGCGATCACGGGCACGCCGGAGCAGTTGCCGCCAATCATCACGACCGAGGTGGAAATCCAGCCGAGGATGCTGTTGTAATTGACCTGAAGCCACGAGTTATCCGAGAGGCGACCGATCACGAGCGCGACTGCGTTGAGCGGAAGCTGGGTGATGACCGGGAAGGTGGTGGCGGGGCCGCTGCGAATGTTATCGGGGACGCCATTGCTGGGCGTGACTTCACAGGGGCCGTTCGGGTCAATCGCTACGGTGGCGCTGGTGGACGTTGGCGGGATGGTCGGGAAGGCGAGCGTTGGCACAGGCGTAAGCGTGATGATGCCGCCGCTCTGGTTCGCGGTGCTGCCGGGGCAGATGACCGAGCCGCTTTCGTTGAAAAGGCAGATGTTGGCGCTTTCGGGGTCGGACGCGCCGCTGCTGGTGATCTCCAGCAGATAATTGGTCGTGCCGAGCGGCACACGGTAACGGATGCCCGCCATACGTGCGCTGGTCAGGCTCAGAGTCTCGCCGCTGTCCGCATCGCGCAGGGTGACGACCGGGCCAGAAGTATCAGTGGTGCTGATCACGTCGAGCAGCAGTACGTCGGTTTGCGAGCCGCTGAAGGAATAGGCCGCGCGCGTCGTCTGCGGATTGACCGTCGCAAGGACAGGCTGACCTAACTGAAGCGGAGTCGGCGGCGCGAGCGGCGCGCCGGGCTGCACGCTGATCAGGAACTGACCAGCGGTATTGTTAGCCGAGTGAATCTCGACAATATACATACCGGGGCTGGACAGGTTGGGCGATGCCTGCACGCTCGCCTGGGTGCCCGGATTGGCTGTATCGACAATGACCGCGCCGCTGGGGTCGATTACGCGGAAGGTCGGCGCGAAGCCCGGCGTGATCGCCAGCACCTGAATGTTGACGCTTTGCGGCGCGGCGACCGTCAGCGAATACTGCAAGGCCGTCGTCGGATCGGTGATCGAGGCGGTCGTGTTCTGGCCGATGGTCAGCGGCGGTGGGGTCGCCTGAGCGCTGACGATCAGCACGCCGACGAGCGATAAACACAAAATCAGCAAAAACCAGAGGCGCTGGTGCTTGAATATACCCATGAGGACTTCTCCAGTAAAATGAGCCGCGAAGCGTTCTCTACTTACTTTAAGTCGTTTGTCCCGGCACACAATTGTCGATTGTGAACAAGACTACAGAGGCATCAGCGGGAGCCGCGTGGTCGTCAAGCCACGCGGCTCCCCTTGAGGATTACTTACGGGTGATTGCCGGAGTTCCCGGTGATGTAGAGCGTGCCGCTGATGTTGGCGCTGCTGGCATAGCTGGCGATCCAGACATCGTAGCTGCCGCCCGCCGGATTGTTGAAGTCAATCGTCGGGTTGACCGTGCCGAAGCTGTCATCGACGCAGTAGAAATTGCCGTAGGGGTCGTTGACGACCATCGCCGGGTCGCCATTGGCGCCGACGTAGTAGATACGCAGCAGCGATGCGCCGCCGCCGCCGAAGTTGATGCGCAAATCGGGCGCGGTGCTGGCAAAGCCGGAGCAGGAACCGCCGAGGTACGAGACATCGACGTTGCCGCCGCTGGTCGTCCCGACGCTGTAGGGATCGGGCGAGAAGCCGTTGCTCAGATTGGCTTCGCCGTACTTGGCTGCCGCCTGATAATCGAGCTTCGGGTTGATCGGAACGACGTTAATCGGCGCGAGCAGCGTGACTTTGACGATGGGCGGGAAGTGGATCGTGTGTGTGCCATCCGAGGTTGGCACGGCGGTGGGCGTATCGGTCGGCGGCGGTACGTTGGTCGGTGTGTTCGTCGGTGAATTAGGCAGCGTCGGCGGCGGTACGGAGGTCGGTACGGCGGTGGGCAGAACGACAACGCTCACCCCGGAGCAGACGCCGCCGATGCTGACAACCTGCGCGGAGACCCAGCCAATCGTGCCGAAAATATTGATCTGATACCACGTGTTATCGACCGACCTGCCGATGACCTGTGCAGGCTGGGTCGGTGCGAGCTTGGTGATCACGCTGTAACCTGTGCCGGGGCCGCTGCGGACGTTGATGGTCGCGCCGTTCGAAATGACTGCGCAGGGGCCGTTCGGGTCAATCATCGAGATCGGTGAGAAAGTCGTCGGCGTAGGCAGGAAATTCAGTGTGGCGGTCGGTACACTGATGATCTGTGTGGCAGTGGGCGCGCTGGCGACCGACGTGCCGGGGCAGGTCACCGAGCCGCTTTCGGTGGAGAGACAGATCGTAAAGGCTTCAGGGTCGGTTGCGCCGCTGCCGGTGACTTCGACCAGATAATTGGTCGTACCCGTTGCCAGCCGATAGCGAATGCCTGCGAGCGCCGCGCTGTTCAGGGCGAGCGTCTCGTTCGTGTCGGCGTTGCGCAGCGTGATCACCGGGCCGGAGGCGGTGGTCGTGCTGGTTACGTCGAGCAGCAGCACATCCGTCTGCGAGGCCGAGAAACTGTAGGCTTTTCGGGTTGTCTGCGCGCTCACCGAATCGCTGATGGGCTGTCCCGGCGTCAGCGGTGTGGGCGGTGCGAGCGGTGCGCCCGGCTGAACGCTTAGTAAGAATTGACCCGCCGCGTTATTGGCGCTCCTGACGACAATCGTATAGGTGCCGGGGCTGGAGAGGCTCGGCGATCCCTGCGCGATGGTCTGCGTGCCGGGGTTGGCGGTGTCCATGACGACCACGCCGCCCGGATCGAGGATTTGGAAAGTTGGCGCGAAACCCTGGGTCACCGCGAGCACCTGCACGCTGACGCTCTGCGGTGCGCCGAGCACGAGCGCATACTGTATTGGGGCGGTGGGATCGGTGATGTTGCCGATGGTATTCTGGCCGATAGTGACGGGCGTCGGTGTCGCCTGAGCGCTGGCGGTGAGCGCGCCGACCAGCAAAATACAGATGCTTAACAGAAGGAACGACCATCGTCGTTGCCGTTTTGCTGGATTCATCTCTCAACACTCCTCTTTCAGGTAAATGCCCCTATTGTATTTGTCGCGGGATGCGCGTCGCAAGCGTCGTATGAGCGCTGCACTTGTACGGAAGTCCAGGTACAGCTTTCCCTCGGCAGCGTGCTCCGAAGTGTTAAAAAGTCGCAAAAATTTCGTCGTGACAAAGGAGCAGGCTGCTACGGATGGATCGCAGCCTGCTGTGCTCTTACAGTGGCGTTTGCGCGAGGCGTGATCGCTGTTTTACTGGGCTGCCATATCGGTGACTTCGGCAGTTGCCTGATTCGCGGCTGCCATGTTTGGTTGTTTGGGCTGCGGCGCGTCGAGCGTTTTAAGCGCGCGCATTTGCGGCCAAACCCGCGAGATTGCCAGCACGACAATGATCGTACCGATGCCGCCGCCGACGACTGCCGGAATCGTCCCGAACAACTGCGCCGTGAGGCCGGATTCAAAGCTGCCCAGTTCGTTGGACGCGCCGATGAAAATGCTGTTGACGGCGGAGATGCGTCCGCGCATCTCGTCGGGCGTGAGCGTCAGGACTAAGGTACTGCGGATCACGACGCTGATGTTGTCCAGCGCGCCGAGCAGAACCAGCATCACCAGCGAGAGCGGAAACGACTTCGAGAGGCCAAACACAATCGTTGCCAGCCCAAAGCCCGCGACCGCGATCAGCAGGGTTTTCCCAGCGGTCTGAAAGGGCGGCAGGCGGGTAATCGCCAGCGCCATGACAATCGCGCCAATCGAAGGAGCGGCACGCATCAGGCCGAGGCCGTCCGCGCCGACGTGGAGTACGTCGGTCGCGTAGACGGGCAGCAGCGCGACCGCGCCGCCGAACAGCACTGCGAACATGTCGAGCGTGGCGGCGGCGAGAATGACTTTCGTATCGCGGATGAAGCGAATGCCTTCCTTGAGCGATTCGAGATTCGCGCCTTTCTTCGACAGCGCCAGTTCGCGTCCCTTGATCTGCGTCAGCAGCACCAGGAAGGTGATCCCGGCCAGCGAATCGACCAGATAAACCGGCGCGACAATCGGCAGGAGGGCGACCATCAATCCGGCGAAAGCCGGGCCGATAATCGAAGCTAGCTGCCAGGCGGTGCTGTTCCAGGTGGCGGCGCTGGTGAAAATCTCCGGCGGGACGGTGGTTGGCAGCAGGGTCGAGGTGGCGGGCTGATAGAAAGCGCGCGCGACGCCGATCCCGAACAGGCACAGATAGACGAGCACCAGCGATCCCTGTGCCAGCGAGAGCAGTCCCAATCCCAGCGAGCAGGTCGCCAGCAAAATCTGCGTGACCATGACGATGCGCTTGCGGTTGTAATTGTCGGCGACGTTCCCGGCGGGCAGCGAGAGCAGGATCACCGGGATGACCTGCACCAGCCCGACCAGACCGAGCGCCAGTTCGCTCTGGGTGCGCAGCCAGAGTTCCCAGCCGATGCCGAACGAAACCATCTGCGTGCCGAAGGCCGTCAGGAATTGCCCGACGAGCAGGAAACGGAAATCCTTGTAACGAAGCGCAGCGTAAGGATCATGCCGCTTGCCTGCGTCAGCTTGTGCGAGTGTAGACAACCTGAAACCTCATGGGATGGATGGAAGTATTGCTATCATAGCAGACGCAAAAGACCAATCACAGGACGGGTATATCCAATCATTCCGGCGGGGTTACGGATGCCAATCGTTACCCGTCTTGACCGAGAGCGAGCCGCTGACGGAACCGCCCTGTGTTGGGCTGGCGACCCAGATGGTATAAGCGCCCGGACTGAAATCGACAAAGCTAACGCGCAAATAAGTGCCATCGCTCTTGGTGGCGTTCTGGTCGCAGCCGTAGAGATCGTGGCTGGGAGTGAGGACGAACAGGGCTGCGCCGCTGCTGCCGACAAAATAGATGTTCAGATTACTGCCCGCTGAAGGCGTGTTGAGGCGCAGAACCGGCGTCGCGCGGACGAAACCGCTGCACGTTCCCGCGCTGAGGTCGTCGTATTTGGGAAAGGTGGAAATATCGACAGTGCCGCCCGCTGAAGTCACGGCGACGGTGGCGGGTTCGTCACTTTGCTTGAGGTCAATCGAACCGTATTGAGGCGTCTGCTCAACATCAAGGAGTGACACGATGGACGGCGGCTCAGTGGGAGTGATCTGCGTGTAGGCGAAACCAATGATCATGCCGACGATCAGCAGCAGGGCGATCACGACGGCGAAGATGGCGCGGTTGCGACTCATGGCATTCATGTGCGCTGCCCTGAACGGGTTCGGCGATGGGCACCCATTATATCGACATCCTTGACGTTCACTACTTCCACAACCGCGAGGACACAGACCATTGCCGGGCAAAGCAGGATGAGGTATTGCTGGCCGTATCCCTGTCCCTGACGTTGATAACATCTCGGCGGACGGTCATGGCCCAGGGTCATCGCATCAAAATGAGATTGAAAGTCACAAAGGGTCATCAGGGATCGTAGGGACGCGATGGATCGCGTCCGTTGTAGCGGACGGCATTCATGCCGTCCCTACGAAACCCCGTTCACCTTTTATGACCCAAACAGAAATTGGATGCGTTTACTCTGGTCATTGGGCGCGGCGCGGCTTTTGCTTTACAATGATGCGCTAATAGTGTCGGTTCAGGAGTCATCTCATGGTCAGCACGATCACGCAGCAGAATAAAGAGTTCACGCTCGTCAGTTGGGGCGCGCAGGGCGTTTGGAACCCGATCCCGATTGTGAAGGGCGACGGGGTGTACATCTGGGACGCCGACGGCAAGCGCTATCTCGATTGGGCGTCGCAGTTGGTCAACGTCAATATTGGTCACAGCCACCCGCACGTCGTCAAGGCGATTCAGGATCAGGCAGCGCAGTTGTGCTACGTGAATCCGTCGTTCGCCACCGAGCCGCGTGGTCGGTTGGGCGAAATGCTGGCGGACGTTGCTCCCGGCAAGCTGACCAAGACGTTCTTCACCAATGGCGGCGCGGACGGCATTGAAAACGCGATGAAGATTGCGCGGCTGTATACCGGTCGCCAGAAGATTCTGACGCGCTACAAATCCTATCACGGCGGGACGTTCGCGGCGGCCAGCGCAGGCGGCGATCCGCGTCGGATTGGCAATGAGCCGGGCGTGCCCTGGATCGTGCGCCTGCCCGATCCCTACGCCTACCGCAGCCCACTGTATCGCGGGCATACGCAGGAAGAGGGCGATCAGATGATGCTGGAAATGGTCGAGGACATCATCCTCAGCGAAGGCCCGAAGGAATGTGCCGCCATCCTGATCGAAGGCTACAGCGGCACGAGCGGCATCATTCAGCCGAGCGCGACGTTCTTCAGCGGCATTCGCCAGTTGTGCGACAAGTACGGGATGCTGCTGATTGTCGATGAAGTCATGAGCGGTTTTGGGCGCACCGGCGAGTGGTTCGGCATCGATCATTACCCCGACGCCACGCCGGATATTATGGTTTTCGCCAAAGGCGTGACCTGCGGTTATGTTCCGCTGGGCGGCGCGATGGTCACAGACGAAATTGCCGCGTTCTTCGACGACCACGTTCTGCAAGCAGGCTTGACCTACAGCGCGCACACGCTGGCCTGCGCTGCGGGCGTCGCTACGCTGGAGGTCTATCAGCAGGAGAATTTGATCGAGCGCTCGCGTGATCTGGGCAAGGTGCTGCGGCGCGGCCTGATGGATTTGGCCGAGCGCCATCCGGTGATCGGCGACATTCGCGGGACGGGACTGCATCAGGTGATCGAACTGGTCAAGAACCGCGATACGCGCGAGCCGATGAGCGATTTTAACAAGGGGCCGAGCGAGCCGATGGGCAAAGCCGCTAAATCGCTGCGTGACGATGGCATGAACGTGTTCGTCCGCTGGAATATGATCTTCAACACGCCGCCGCTGGTGATCACAGAAGATCAGCTTCAGGACGGCCTGAGCGCGCTCGACCGGGCGCTCGACCTGGTCGATCCGTATTACGAAGGGTAAGCACACCCTGTACCCTAGTCATCGGTTTCTTTGTAGGGGCACGATATATCGTGCCCCTACGAAAACAGCCTGCAATTCCCCTTGCGCGAAGTATTCAAGGTAATTTGACCTCATGACAGCCTCGACTACCCCGCGCATCATCTACGTCGGCGGAGACGTGCGCAGCGGCACGACCATCCTCGATCTGCTGCTCGGCATGAATCCGGGCACGCTCGCCATCGGTGAGGTCAATCTGCTCTTTCGGCAGGTCGTCAAAACCGATCCGCCCGTGCGCTGTTCGTGCGGACAACCGCTGCGCGACTGCCCCCTTTGGTCGAAAGTGCTGGAACGCTTCCGCGCCGCGCTGCCTGACGTGAGCTTCGAGCAGGCCGACGCGATCACGCGCAAAATGGAAACCTATCCCGCGCGCCTGATCGACGCGGGACACTACCGCGAGCAATACACGCGCATCTGGCATGTGCTGTTCGACGCGATTGCCGAAGTCAGCGGCGCGGCCTGCATCATCGACTCCTCGAAAACCGGGCAAAAGAGCCTGTGCCGACCGATGAGCCTCGTCGAAGCGGGCTTCGACGTGAAGCTGCTGCAAATGATGCGCGATCCGCGTGCCGTCGCCTGGTCGAAGCTGCGCCGCGAGATCGACAAAGGCAAGCTGCACGGCGATTTCGCGTTGTTCGAAGCAGCTTTTGCCGCC
>DASZXN010000456.1:0-2696 GCA_035545875.1 Phototrophicaceae bacterium | reverse complement strand
CGCCGGAGCAAACGACCTTCGAAGCGCTCGCGCGGGATGGCGTGGCGTTGCTGCGCGTCGGCTTCGACGTGATCCTGCGCAAGCCCGGCATTTATGAAGATGAAGTCAGCCGGGCGACGTGGTGGCGCTTCTGGCTGATCTCCGCGACGGCGGTCGTTGGCGCGGCTATCTTGTCGATCTTCAATGCGCTGCTGTTTCTCGTGCGCTATGGCGGCACTTTGTTTGGGATTATTTCCGTTTTACTCACCCCGATATTTTTTGTGGCTGCGTCTCTGCTCACGCTCTATCTGGGCTGCTACGCCTCGTATCGCTACGCGCTGACACGCGGCGGGAATACCTCACTGCTCAAGCACGCTTACACGGTCGCGGTTGTTTGGGCACCCGTGCTGCTGGTCAGCGCCGTGATCGGTTTCGTCTTTAACCTGTTTGGCTTCGGCGGTTGGCTGATCTCGCTGCTGTTCTTCATCTACGAGATTTATCTGATTGGCGAGGGCTTCCAAAACCTGCACGTCTTCAGTGATCAGAATCAGAAGTGGATTACAGCGGCGGTGATGATTGTGACGGTTTTCGTCGCCAACCTGATTATTGGCCTGATCTTCGGCGGGCTGGTGGTCGCCGGAGCAATGCCGTTGTAAAAGCAGTCAGCAGTCAGCTATCAGCGAAGGACAAAAAGTGATCCGCTTGTTGAGGGATCGCTTTTGTTTTGCCGATTGCTAACCGCTGACTGCTGATAGCTTGTTTACTTCACCAAGTTGGCGAGCCGCTCGCCAGCCTGACGCAGCATGTCGTCGGATTTGCAGAAGGCGAAGCGCGCCTGCGTGCTCGCCATGTGCGCGTGTTCGGTGCTGTAGAAGAAGGTCGGCGGGATGCAGGCGACGCCAATCTCCGAGGTGAGATAACGGGCAAAGTCGATGTCATCGCCGTCAAAGACTTCCGAGAAATCGGCCATGACGTAGAACGCGCCTTCCGGTTGGAACGCCTTTAGCCCGGAGCCTTTCAGCGCGCTCATCATCAGATCGCGTTTGGTCGTATACATGGCCTGAAATTCTTCGTAAAACGTGCTCGATTGGCCGAGGGCGAAGGCCGCCGCTTCCTGTGCCGGGTAGTTGACCGCAAAGGTCACGAACTGGTGCGCCTGACCGACGCCGCGCACCAAATCCGGCGCGCCATAGACCCAGCCGATCTTCCAGCCCGTCGCGCTGAAGGTCTTGCCCATGCTGCTGGCTGTGATTGTGCGCTCGAACATCCCCGGCAGTGTCGCCATCGGGACGTGACGCGCCGGGTCATAGACCAGATGCTCGTATACCTCGTCGCAGATCACGGTCACGTCGTGTTCTTTGCACAGGTCGGCGATCATGGTCAATTCCGCCAGCGTGAACACGCGCCCGGTCGGGTTGTGCGGCGAATTGATGATGATCGCGCGGGTTTTGGTGTTGAAGGCGGCTTTCAGTTCGTCGGGGTCGAACGTCCAGGTCGGCGGGTGCAGCGGCACGTAGACCGGAGTCGCGCCCGCCATCGTGATATTGGGCACGTAGCTGTCGAAATACGGCTCGATCACGATTACCTCGTCGCCCTTATCGACCAGGCCGAGCACCGACGAGAAGATCGCCTCGGTCGCGCCTGCCGTGACGACCACGCCATCATTGGGGTCAACGTCGAGATTGTAGAAGCGGTTGGCGTGGGCGGCAATCGCTTGACGCAGCGCCACCGAGCCGGGGCCGGGCGCATACTGATTCCTGTTTCCGGCTTGCAGCGCGCTGATTTCCGCCGCGATCACCTGCGCGGGTGTATCGAAATCTGGCTTGCCCTGCCCCAAATTAAGCGCGTTGTGCTGCGCCGCCAGTTGATTGATCTCGGTGAAAATCGTTGTGCCAAACCCGGCCACGCGGTCGGACATTTTCGACATAGGCTTATATACTCCAGTTTGTACCGCTCTTATGCAGCCGTTATCGCTAATCAGACAGCGGATCAAGTTCGAGTTCGTCGATCATCAGAATCTCGATCTCTTGAACTCGCTTAATTCCAGCGTCATTTGTCAGGAACGCTTTGCAGTTTGACTCAAGCGCACAGGCAACCTGAAGCGCATCTGGTGTCTTGAGGGCATAGAGCGCTCGTAATTGTGCTGCGCGGTATGCGATTGACGGATTGATCGAAATGAGACGAATGTGACGTGTATTTAGAAACAGGCTGCGATAAGTATTTTCGAGGTCACTATCTGTTTCCTTGAGCGGCTTCGTCAACGTTTCCGTGAGCGTAATGGTAGAAGTTAGAATTTCGATAGCGCCACTGCTTACATGTTGAAAAATCGAGTGCATTCGGTCGATATAAGCGGGATATTTTTCGACAAAATAAATCAAAGGTGCCGTCTCGACATACAAAAGCTGTATGTTTCGTAGGGCATCCGAAATTTTCATGGGCGATCATCCCATTCGCGGCGCAACCGATTCACGTATTCCTGAGCATCGATTGAATCATCTCGCAGATGTGCCCCAACGCCCTCAAATTCGAGAATGTCATGCTGCTTGATTGGCTCACCTTCAGTGAGCGAATCCAGAATGTCGAGAACAATCCGTTTACGCTGTTCAACTGGAAGTTCTCGAATCGTCTGAATGATTGTTTCGTAAGTCATTGAATGGTCTCACTATTTTGGTCTGTTACTTAAGTTCAAGCGCGCTTCTGTGGCGAGTTGATCGACC
>DASZXN010000455.1:0-3844 GCA_035545875.1 Phototrophicaceae bacterium | reverse complement strand
CGGATTGCGCGTTGTCTCGGTCAGAATGACCGAATCGCTGATTAGGCCGATCTCTTTATAGACGCCTTCGAAATCCTTGTCCTCCGGCACGCCGATGATGCCGATCACCGGGACGTGCAACTCCCCTTCGAGGCTTTCGGCCAGTGAGTGCGCCGACTGCTCATTGATCGCGCCATCGAGGTAGACAGCGGGCGCGTCTTGCAGCTTTTGCAGGCGACCCGGCCAAATCACGTCGGCTAGCCCCGCGCGAATCGCTGCGACGTACTCGCTCGACCCGTGTGGAATACCGGGCAGTCGTCCGTGCATGTTGCCCGCGCCCTGCACGGCCAGCGTCGCGTTCTCGACCTGATAGCGCCCGTACAGCGACAGCTCAACCTCGCCGTAACGCCCCAACTTCATGCGAATGCCGCGTTCCGTTTTGCCGAGATATTCGCCCATGTCCATCGGCGCGATCCAGGCGAATTCCGCGTCCTGCGTGTCGGCCTCGGCTTGCAGCACTTCGAGGACGGCGGTTGGCTGCGGGACGCTGTAAGCGTAGCTGTGCGGCTTGATAATCCCTGATTTGTGCCAGGCGATCCGTTCGAGCGTTGGCCCCAACTGCGTCGTGTGTTCGAGCATGATCGGCGTGAACAGCGACAGGCGGTTCGGCACGACCGAAATATCGTCAAAGCGCCCGCCGCGCCCGACTTCCAGCACCGCCGCGTTGACGTTATGCTCGTTCCACCAGCGCAGGGCAATCGCCAGAAAAATCCCCTGCGGGCTGAAATACTGGCGCTCATTGAGTGTTGCCTCGATGCGGTCGATCTCCGGTGCAAGCTCGTCGAGGATGCGCACGAGATCGGCTTCGGGGATGGCCTGCCCGTTCAGGCGAATCCGCTCGCGCCAACTGACCATATGCGGGCTGGTAATCATGCCGACGGTGTGGCCGAGATGCTGAAGCAGCTTGGCCGTGATCGCGGTGGTTGAGCCTTTGCCTTTGCTGCCCGTGACGACCGCGTACTCGCGTGGAATCGGCGTGGTCAGCAGATCGGTGGCGCGCAGCAGGTGAAGCGTCGGCGTGATGTCGCGCGAAAGCTCATCGGGGCCGCGCTCTACGCCGCGCAGCTTGCGCAGCGAGCGAAAGACGTAGGTGATCGCTTCGGCTTCATCGGCAAATCGCATGGGCTATCCGTTCACTAGGAAAGAAAGTGCTGAGTGCTGAGTTGGAAGATTGTACACCGGGAATCAGCGGAACGTGAGCGGGGCGCTTCGAAGGAATGTTGTCGGGGCAGGTTTCAAACCTGCCCCATAGGCATCAAGTTAAGCCCTCACTCTAAATCTCTCTCCCTCAGGGCGAGAGACTTCAAACCCCTGAAGCGGAGTTTCTCCCGTCTCCCTGAGGGAGAAGGGCCGGGGATGAGGGCAAAAACACACTGGCTCAATCCTTAAGTTGATGTGAATGGGCAGGTTTCAAACCTGCCCCGACGATGCCATGCCTTAATTCACCGGTGTACCGACCAGTTGCACGGCGTCGATCTCGTCCCAGTTGCCTGTGATCGACTGATCGACGTAGATGACGACGAAATCGACAGGCGTATCGACGCCCGTCACGTTGACGGAGAAGTAGCCGAGGCAGGGCGTATTGCCGGGCGGATCAGCGCTGTTGGGCAGCGGCAGGACTTTATCCGGGTTGACGCTGCTGCCCAGATCGACCTCGACAATCGCGCCGGGATTGAAGCTCTGATAAATGTTAATCTGGCTGGGAATGACCGGGTGCGCGAACGACACCTTCAGAATGGCGCGCTCGGTGCTGCTCTCCGACGCCCACGCCGTCTCGTTGTCGTCGCAGGTCGCGGTATTCGGCTTGCCCGTCGCCTGCGCGAAATTCCAGCCCGTGTCGCTGTACTCGCTGCTGCCCTCGGCCTTGACTGCCCATTGGCGAAGCAGGTCGCCGGACGCGGTAGTGACGGTGGTCGGCTGTGCTGTCGGTGTGGCAGTCGGTTCAGCAGTGATTTCGGGCGTGACAACCGCCATCACTGAATGGAACTGAATCGACTGGAGCGATTGTTTGAGTGCATCGTCAATCGCAGTGGCGGGCTGGATCAAAATCACGACTATCCCCGCGTCGTACTTAATCGCGTAAATCGCGCCGCCGCCCTGCGGCACATTCGATCCGCTGACCAGCGCATAAGCCGCTGGCGTGCTGAACGAATTATCGATCTGCACGTCGCCGCTGACCTGAAGATTGCTCTCGATACTCTTGACCGCATCTTCGGGCGTCGAGTCGAAGTGTACACCCAGCGGACGTGTCAGCAGCGGGGTGAACAGGATCATGCCCACGTCGCCCGGCTGCGGCGTACCTTTGCTATCGAGCAGCCGCGTCAGCGCGTCCTGCGAGTTGGCGAAATTGAGCAGCCCATTCTGCGGGTTTTGCGAGACCCAGCCATCAGGCAGGGCAATCGTGACTTGATTGCTGCCAATCGTGTCGGGCACAGTCAACGTGACCGCGTTCGGGTTGGGAGTCGGAGTTGGCACCTGCCCCGGCGCAGCCAGATTAATCGATTTGAGAATTGCCAGCGTGGTCGCATCGTAGGCGGCTTCCGGCTGGACGATCACGAGCATGGCGCTGTTATCGAAGGCCAGCGCGTAGGCGATGCCGCCGCCGCTCGGCGTTTGACCGCCGACCAGATGGAGATAGACCGCGTCCTCCGGGAAGGAACTGTCGGTTTGAATCTGGCCGCTGACGTGGAATTTGCTCTCGAACTCGCTCATAATGTCGGCTGGGCGACCCTGATTGCCGATACCGAGCCTGCCCAGCGCGGGCGGCAGCACGATACTGATCCCGACCTCACCCGACGACAGGACGTTATTGGAACTCGTGATGGTATCGAGCGCAGCCTGCGAACTGGCGAGATAGATCAGCCCGGCGGTATCGTGCTGGCTGACCCAGCCATCGGGTAAGCCGACCGAGAAGATTTCGAAACTCCCGTAGGGTGTCGGCTCGTTGAAGCTGGTCGTCGCCAGCGGCACGGCCTGACCTGTCGGCTCGGTGCTTTGCGCGGCGATTTGGTCGCTGGCGCTGGTCAGCGTGATCGATTGGAGGATCGCCATGTCAGTCGCATCGGCGGTGCCATCCGGCGAGATCACGCCGAAAACGACTGTCCCGGCGGGGAAGCCGAGCGCGCCGAGTACCGCTTTGATACCGCTCGATGCGTCGCTGATCGAGGTCGTCGCCGCCGGAACAGAAAAATCCGAGCTGCTTTCGGGAGTGCCGCTGATATGCGACGATTGCAGATAGGCGTTAATCACCTGCTCAGGCGGCGCGGTATGAGGCAGGTTCACGTGATCGAGAAAGCTGGGCGGGTAGACGATGATTCCGGTCGCGCCCGCTGTTTTGAGCGTGCCTGTGCTTTTGATCTCGTTCAGCGCAATTGCGCTCGACGCGACAAACAAGCTATTGTCATCAGACCCGCCTGACCAATCTGCCGGGAAGGAAATGGTCAGCGTCAGGCCATCATCGGTGGACATCTTCACCGCCTGCGTGAGGGCAGGTGCGGATTGAGCAAAAACCGGGCTAACCGCGACGATCAGCAGAAGCGTGAGGAGCAGGAAGCGTAAGCGACCTATCATGAAGGCGGTCTCCTTAAAATTGTGAGGCAGTCATTGGCAAAGGGTAGGTCTATCAGCAGTATAGGGGCGAGGCAACTATCGTATTCCTTAAGATGTCGTCGCTAGGATGCCGCCTGTCCAACGGCCTTTGACATCCCTCCTCACCTGATCCAAACTGGGAACATATCTCATGACCGAAAGCGACTTTGATGAAAATTACCCAACTTGAACTTTTTATCGTTCCCCCCCGCTGGCT
>DASZXN010000454.1:0-12853 GCA_035545875.1 Phototrophicaceae bacterium | reverse complement strand
TCATGCCAGCGTGCCGCTTTATCATCACAACCAGCGCGTCGGCGTGCTCAACGTCGTTAGCGCCGACTGGCGTGAACTGTCCGAGGACGATTTGCGCCTGCTCAACACCGTTGGCGATATGGTCAGCATCGCCGTCGAGCGCGCCCAGTTGTTCTCCAACAGCCTTGAACTCGGCGCGGCGGAGGAGCGCAACCGTCTCGCCCGTGAGATTCACGACACGCTCGCGCAGGGCTTGACCGCTATCACCTTGCAGTTGGAAACCGCCGACGCGCTGCTCGATGCGAACCCCAAAAATGCTCGTGTCGCCGTCCAGAAAGCGCTCTCGCTCACCCGCGCCAATCTTGAAGAAGCGCGCCGCTCCGTACTCGATCTGCGCGCCGCGCCGCTCGAACGCAGCACCTTCTGCGAGGCGCTGCGCAAAATGCTCGATCAGTATGGCGCGGAGTGGAAGTTTGAAACCGAGTTCGAGGCCATCGGCGAAGATCAGCCGATGCCCGTGCGTCTCGGTGCGGGACTCTATCGCATGGCGCAGGAGGCGCTGACCAACGTCGCCCGCCATGCCCAAGCGAAACACGTCTGCATCCATTTCACCGCCATGCCCGACCACATCGAGTTGATCATCGAGGACGACGGTATCGGCTTCGACACGGAAGCGCTGGCGAAAGGGCGCTTCGGGCTGGTCGGCCTGAACGAGCGCGCCCGCTTGCTCGGCGGCACGCTCGAAGTGTGCAGCGTCCCCGGCGAAGGGACGGAACTCAAAATCAACGTACCATTGGAGACTGCCCAATGACCATCCGTATTCTTGTCGCCGACGATCATCCGGTCGTCCTCGATGGCCTCGTGGCGATTCTCAGCACGCAGTCCGATTTCGAAGTCGTCGGGACGGCCTCCAACGGGCGCGAAGTCGTCGCGCAGGCGGACGCGCTCCATCCCGACGTGATCCTGCTCGATCTGGAAATGCCAGAGATGGACGGCGTGGAAGCCCTCAAGACGCTCCGCGCTGACGGCAATGCCGCCCGCGCGATTGTCTTTACGGCCTTTGACACCGACGAGCGCATCCTCGGCGCGGTGCAGGCGGGAGCCGAAGGCTATCTGCTCAAAGGCGCGCCGCGCGAGGACTTATTCGAGGCGATCCGCGTTGTCCACAGCGGCGGATCGCTCTTGCAGCCGATTGTCATGTCGAAGCTGCTGCGCCACATCAGTCAGCACGATGATTCGAAATCGGTCGAGGTGCTCTCGCCGCGTGAGCACGAGGTCTTGCAGTTGATGGCGCGCGGCTTACAAAACAAGGAGATCGCCGCGCAACTGGTCATCAGCGAGCGCACGGTCAAATTTCACGTCAGCTCGATTTTGGGCAAGCTCGGCGCGGGCAACCGTACCGAAGCGGTCACGATGGCGCTTCAGCAGGGCTTGATCGAACAGTAACCCAGACTTCGAGTCGGACGCATTCCAGATTCGTTGAGGACATTTCTGTCATGACTCAAGAGATGGATCAGATTATCGAACTTGATTTCGGCTATTTGCCTGAAGCTGCTGTTTCAGGTGCGGTTCTGATTGAGACTGAGCAGTCTACATTTCTTACGTTTAACGTGACGCAATTAATGGCTGATGGTTATCATCGCGAAAACGCAGGGACTGCTCTGGTTGAATTTCCATTCTGTATACGTACACAGTTCGGTCATCCAAACGACGAGGCTCGTTGGAAGCATCCTCGTTATTCCAAATTTGAGACTTATGGTATCTATGAAGTGCTCAATTCCTCTTGGATAGCGCAAATACGAGCCGACAATCGTTTTTCCTTTCCAGACGTGCCAACTTGGGGCGACATGCTACGACATTTTGTCTTTACCTTTCATGACAGCACCTTTGAATGTGTCGCTGTTGACATCAAATTTGAAGTAGTGAATCAGCGTTATAAGCAAACTCTTGCACGCATCACGAAACGAATCCTCTCCGAGTAACTTAATTCTCCGACTATTCCATGATCAGTTTAGTTTCTGAACTAGTGGTCAATCCGATCCTGTCGTAGCGTGTGTGCTATCAATAATTTTGCCGCGCACAGGAGAGGACAATCATGGAGAACTGCAAATCGTTTAACACCGGCGAAGTCACGCTGAGTTATTTCGAAGGCCCAGCGAACGGACAGCCGCTCGTTCTGCTGCACGGCCTGACGCTCAATAACAATGAGTGGGCGACTCTGCTGCCCGAACTAACTCGGCACTGGCACGTCTACGCCCCTGAACTGCGCGGGCATGGTCAATCCGGTCGCGCGCCGGACAACCAGTACCGCATCGTCGATTATGCCCGCGACATCATCGCCTTCCTCAAGCAGATTGGTCAGCCCGTCGTGCTGATCGGGCACTCGCTCGGTGGATTGGTCGCAATCCTCGCTGCTGCCCGTTATTCCGAAGGCGTGAGCGCGCTCGTCCTGCTCGATCCGCCGCTGTTCAGCTTCGCTGAAGGCGTCGATGGACAGCAGAGCACCAAAGCCCGCTTCCAGATGGTTTCCGCGCTGGTGAAAGACAATCCGCCCTACGAAACGGTCGTCGCTCGCCTGCGCACCGCCATGCCGCAGGCGCCGGAGCCGATGATCATGGGCTTGGCAGGCTTCATCACGGGCGTTGATGCGGGAACCGTCGATTGCGTGCTGCGCGATCAATCGTGGGACGGCGAAAATCTCCCCGACGCCGAGCGCTCGCTGCGCTGCCCAACGCTGCTGATTCACGGCGACTGGGATCGGGATGCTGCTGTCCGCCCGCAGGATGTGGACGAGTTCAAAGCCAACGTTCCCGCTGCCACTGTGATCCACATCGCCCAGGCCGACCATTTCCTCAAGATGTTCGAGCAGCCCAATCTCGTACTCGATGGCGTAAAGCAGTTCCTTCAGCCTGCCTGATTCGGCTGTACCCGTTTATATTCCGTTTAAACTGCCGCTGTATTCTTCTCCTATGAGTCAACTTTGACCGATAGGAGCAACAGAGATGCAGACGACTGAAAAACAGTTCAACACTGGCGAACTCACCCTCAATTACATTGAAACGGGATCAGGCCCGGCGCTTGTCCTCCTGCATGGGATGACTGGCATGTGGCAGGCGTGGTACGGCCTGATCCCCGAATTGAGCAAAAACTGGCACGTTTACGCGCCTGATTTTCGTGGGCACGGCAAATCGGGTCGCGCGCCCGACGGTCAGTATCGCAATCAGGACTACGCCCGCGACGTGATCGCCTTGCTCAAGCACATCGGTGAACCGGCTGTGCTGGTCGGTCATTCACTCGGCGCGATGGTGGCGACGATTGTCGCCGCTGAGTATCCCGCTGGCGTGAGCGGTGTCATGCTGATCGATCCGCCGTTCTTCACCGCGACCGCTGACGTTCGCCTGCATATCGACTCAACCGAGTGGTTTGAGTTGATCGTCGCGCTCAAGGGTGATAACCCGACCCACGATCAACTCGTCGCTCGCAGTCGTGAACTGATGCCGGAGGCTGACGAACACATGCTTCAGGGGCGTGTCCAGATGGTCGAGCAGGTCGATGTCGGTACGGTGCAGACCGCGCTCGACAATCGCCTCTGGGAAGGCGTCGATCTCGATCACGACTTGCGAGCGATTCAAGCGCCGCTGCTGGTGATCTACGCCGATTGGGATCGGGGCGGCGCGATGCACGAGGAAGATGTCGATCACGTGAAGGACGTTTGTCCGAACGCGCTGATCGTCCATATTCCCGGCGCGGATCACCAGATTCCCTTCAATTTTCCCGAAGTCGTCTTTCAGCAGATGAAGGTGCTGTCTTCGCTTGTCCGCGCCTAATTCACGCTGAAGGCTGAAAGCGCTTTGCAGCGGCAGGCTGCGTGACCGCTGGTCACACGACTGCCCTTGTATTTGTAGGGACGCGATTGATCGCGTCCGCTGTCTTTCCTGTAGGGGCACGACATGGTTGTGCCCTCTTTTTGAATTGGAAATGGTGAGTTCCGAGGGATGTCGGGGCGAGGTATACCTCACCCGAATGAACTGTATCCTCGATCTTCACCGTTCCCTTTGCTTCACTTCCCTGGTGAGTCGAGTGTAATTGTGGTAGAATAAGTGTTCGTATTTCTCTCGTTCATCAAGGAGCGACGTATGCAGGGCGAAAAGTCGTTTGACACCGGCGAACTGACGCTGACCTACCTCGAAGCCGGATCGGGTGCGCCGATGGTGGCGCTGCATGGCTTGAGCAGTCGGAAAGAACAATGGACGACAATCATTCCCCGTTTGGCGTCTCGCTGGCACGTCTATGTCCCCGATCTGCGCGGGCACGGCACGTCCGGCCATCCTGCCGACGGCTACGCCAACGCCGATTATGCCCGCGACATCCTCGCCTTCCTTAAGCAAATCGGCGAGCCTGCCGTGTTGATCGGGCACTCGCTCGGCGCGATGGCGGCGCTGGTCGTGGCGGCAGACTACTCCGAGCATCTGCGCGCCCTCATCCTGCTCGATCCGCCGCTCTCCACCTGGAACACGCACATCGACACCCGCACGCCGCCGGGAATCTTCTTTCAGTTGATTTACGACCTGAATTCCGGCGCGCTGAAGGGTGACGACGCTGTTGCCCGCGTCCGCGCGCTGATGCCCGGTATGGACGACCACGCCATCAGGGGGATGATTGCTGGCATGGCACACGTCGCGCCGGGGACAGTCAAAGCAGCATTGGATGATGCCATGTGGCGAGGCCGCGACCTCCCGCGTGATTTGCAGAGTATCCGGTGTCCTACGCTGCTTATTCATGCTGACATTGATCAGGGAGGCGCGATGCGTCCTGAGGACATCGAACTCTTCAAGGCCAACTGTCCCTCAGCGGCGGTCGTCCGCATCCCCGGCGCGGATCACGGTTTGAAGATGATGACCGAGCCGGAAATTGCGCTGGGACACATCAACGACTTTCTCGCCTCCGTCTGACTGTACCGACGTACAGGCGAGAACTGACCCCACGCCCGACGATCTGCATCGGCTCCTGTGCTTTAATGAAAGCAAGTTGAAAGCACAGGAGCTTTTATTTCCATGACTAGTCAAACCACTTTCCGCGTTGCCGTTGTCACGGGCGCAAGTCGCGGTCTCGGCGAAACCCTCGCCCGTTTTCTGGCGGGGCAGGGCTATAACCTGATTCTCAACGCGCGCGGCGGCGCGGCGCTCGATTCGGTCGTGCGCTCGCTGGCGAGCTACAACGTCGAGGTCAAGGCTATTGCGGGCGACGTGTCCGAGCCATCGACCCGCCGCGCGATAGTTGAGTTAGCGCGCAAGCTCGGCAGCCTCGATCTGCTCATCAACAACGCCTCGATCCTCGGCGCGTCGCCGCTCGTGCCGCTTGCCGATCACCCGCTCGACGCGCTCGAAGACGTGTTCGAGGTCAACGTGATCGCGCCGCTGGCGCTGGTGCAGGAGGCGCTGCCGCTGCTTAAAGCCAGTCACGGGCTGATCGTCAACGTCAGCAGCGATGCCGCGCTCGGCGGCTACGCGACCTGGGGCGGTTACGGCAGCAGCAAGGCCGCGCTTGATTTGATCTCCAAAACGCTCGCTAACGAATTGAAAGCCGATAGCGTCGCCGTCGTCAGTGTCGATCCCGGCGAGATGCGCACGCAGATGCAGCAGGAATCGCAGCCGACCGCCGACATTTCCGGCATTCCCGCGCCCGACGTGACCCTGCCGTTCTGGGCGTGGCTCTTTGGACAGGAGCGCATGGCGGTTTCCGGCGGACGCTATCAGGCGCAGTCGGAACAGTGGGAAGCGGCTAACGCTTCGGTGAACGCATCATGAAGCGCGCTGAACTGATTTTCGCTCGTCCGCTGGAGCTTCAGGCCACCGCGCCCGCCGAGGCGCGCGGCGTCCCGCGTGATCAGGCGCGCTTGCTGGTCAGTACCGCCGCCGATAAGCATGAACACGCGCACTTCTACGATCTGGCGCGTTTCCTCAACCCCGGCGATTTGCTCGTCGTCAACGACAGCGCGACCTTGCCCGCCAGCCTGCCCGCGAGCGGGCGCATCGGTGAATTCATCGTCAATTTTGCTACCGATTTTGGACAGGGCACGTGGTTGGTCGAGCCGCGCTGGAGCAGCAGTCAGCCGGGGCCGCTGCCGCTCGCAGCAGGTGAGGAAATCGTGGTCGGCGGCTTAAAAACGCGCCTCGCTGCGACCTATCCCGGCCTGCCGCGCCTCTGGTTCGCGCAGGTAGACGGTGACGTGCGTGCCGCCATGAACCGTGTCGGCGCGCCGATCCGCTACGGCTACGTCACCCAACCCTATCCGCTCTCGACTTACCAAACCGTCTTTGCCAAAAATCCCGGTAGTGCCGAGATGCCTTCCGCCGCCTATCCCTTCACCGAGCGCGTCGTCAACGATTTACGCGCGCGCGGCGTCGAAATCGCGCCGATCACGCTGCACACGGGCGTTTCCAGCCTCGAAGTTGAGGCCGAAGTTGTCGAGGAACATCCCCTTTACCCGGAGCCGTTCATCGTCAGCGCCGCGACTGCCAAAGCCGTCAACGACGCTCGGCGCGACGGTCGCCGCGTGATCGCTACTGGCACGACGGTCGTTCGCGCCCTCGAATCCGCCTGGAATGGGAGCGAGATCACGCCGCACAATGCGTTTACGCGCCTCTATATTCATCCGGCGCGGGGTGTCCACGTCATTGACGGCCTGATCACGGGCTTGCACGATCCGGTGACCAGTCATCTCGCCATGCTCTACACGATTGGCGGACAGGACTTGATCCGCGCGGCTTACGCCGAGGCGGTCACTGGCGGCTATCTCTGGCACGAATTTGGTGACAGCCATCTCATCCTGCCGGAACGTTCACCGCAGGAGCGGCGCTGGATTGCCGTCTCGCGCAACTGATCAGTGTCCCCAGGCGATCACCGTGAAGTCGAGCAGGGGCAGCATGGTATTCGCATCAGCTCCCGGCGCGCTGATCCGCTGCTGATCGCCGAACCAGTAGACCGCCATGCGCAGGTGATACACGCCGTCCGGCAGCGGATAGGGGAGTTGAAGCGTCCGCTGCTCGCTGTAGAACTGGCCGGGCAGCCATTGACTCGTCGCTTGAGGTGTGGTCTGCGGCGCGGAGTCGTTCTGCGCGACCAGGTTGCCCTGATCGTCGAACACGTAGAGGCCGACGCTGTAATCGAGCTTGGGTATGCTATCCGCCGCCCACCATAAACGCAGATTGATCGGATCGCCTTCGTGGTAGACGGGCGGATCGGTTAGGTCGAGCCGCTCGACGCCTTCAAAGCGCATCCCGTTGGCGAACGCGGTTCCGGCGGGATCGGGTGGCGCTTCGTAGAGCCGGAACAGGCGGGTCGGTGGCCCGACGAAAATTCCGGCGACACGCCCCTGTTCCACCGAAGCAAGTGTTGTTGGGTCGGGGCGGCTCGCTCCGGTCACGTACCAGATGCGCCGCGCCGTTCCTGCCTGGGCGACGTAGGTCAGGCCGCCGTTGGGAAAGTAAACCTTCGTGTAGTAGTCGAACACGTCGGGGTCGCCGCAGCCGCAGCGTGGATCGATCAGCACCACGTCGCCATTGTGCGCGTGCTGCGCCAGCCAGCCGAAGGCCGTACCGAACGAGACGGGATTTGCCTGACTGTGCAGAATCGTCGGCAGCAGCGCCAGCCCCGCGAACACGAGGGCGACGGCGGCACGTCCGAGCTTCGGCAGCGGGCGCAGCCCTACGCCGTAGAGCAGCACGATCCCCGGCAGCACCCACCAGCCGTAGCGTGCCGAAAAGAAGCCGAGCTTGGCGTTGACGAGGTACAGCGGGATCGGCAGCAGTGACCAGATCAGCACGCCCAGCGCCATCCGTCGCCGTTCCTGCGCGATCAGCAGCACACCGGCGAGCGCCGCCAGCGCGATCCATAGGGTCAGGGTGTTGTTGCCGCTCCACGCGCCATAGAGATCGGCGAGCGCGGGCAGCAGCGGCGGCAGCGGGATGGCGAGCGCCGCGCCGCGTCCGATCACCAGCGCGGCTTTACTGATGATCAGCGGCAGAGTCACAAGGATAGTGATCAGACCGGGCAGCCACCAGCGCCAGATACTGCGCGGATAGAGAATCAGTGTGAACAGGATGAGCGCGCCCCACGCAGCGGCGCTCGTGAACGAGATGTAGACCATGACGATCAGGGTCAGCGCCAGTGGGAGCGCGCGCAGCCATTTGGGGTGAGCGAAGTAGCGCAGCGCCAGCCAGATCGCCAGCGGGAAGCAGGCGAACAGCAGCGCATAGCCTCGAATTTCGGTGCTCATGAACGTCAGGTAGGCGAAGGCGCTGTAGACCAGCACGGCGATCACGCCGTCGCCTCGCAGCCGTCGCGCGATCCGAGAAACGACCGCGCAGCCGATCATGAAGGCCAGTAGCGAGAGCCAGCGCAGCGCAATCGGGTTGATGCCGACCAGTGCGTGCCACGCGCCAATCGTCAGGTAGTATCCCGGCGGCCAGTCATACGGCGTCCATTGGATGATCTGCTGCGGCGTGCCCAGCGACTGCCATACCGACCATACCTCGTCCGGGCTGACTTCGGTCACGCCGCCGTCGAGTAGAAAGGCGCGGCTGCCCGCCGCCAGCAGCAGCACCGCGACGAGCAGCCACAGGCGATAGCGTGGGCGGGAAGTCCGTATCGATCCGCCTTCGGGCACGTGGGTCATCAACAGGGAGTCAGGCATTGGGACAGCCGGACGGGATCGGCGGGGCGAAAGCATCGACCGAATTGAACATAAATCGTCTCCATACCGTCATCTAGTATAGAGAATGATCGCCGCATGGGTCAAAGCGGTCTGTATTGTAATAAATGGTCTGGTCTCTCATAGACCCTTAAAACGTACTAAAGTCCAGAATGAATGCTTAAGCCTAAAAAACACCCTTGCTTTGTACAGGTAAAGTCGGTGTATAATACGCCTGCGCTTGAAATTTTCTGAACGCTGAATGGAGGCGCATTTCTTTGGCTTCAATCACCATGACCGACTTTAAACAGGCTGTCTCGGCGAACTCGCTGGCGGGGCTTTGGCGCGTGCTCAAAGGTTATCGCCTGACCTACAGCGGAGCGTTGGTCGCTCAGGCGATTGCCGCTGCCGCGAAAACGACGACCTTCCTGCTGCTCGCCTATCTGGTCGATGACGTGCTGCTTCAGGATCGCATCGCCGAATTCATCGGCGCGATTGCGCTTTCGTTCATCGGCCTCGCGGCAGTCGAGGGAGCCTTCACGTTCCTCAGCGGCAAGCTCGCTGCCCAGACCGCCGAGGGGGTCACGCTGCGCCTGCGCAACTATCTCTACGATCATTTGCAGCGCCTGACCTTCACCTATCACGATAACATGTCAACGGGTGAATTGATCCAGCGCGTGACCTCCGACGTGGACGCGGTGCGCCGCTTCTACGCGGAACAGGCCATTGGCTTAGGCCGCATCGTGCTGCTCTTTACGATCAATTTCGCGGCGCTGCTGCTCCTGAATGTCAAGCTGGCGCTCGCGTCGATCATCGTCGTCCCGTTCGTGATGGTCGTCTCGTTCATCTTTTTCCGCGCCATCGAGCGCCGCTATGCCCGGTTTCAGGAGCAGGACGCGATCCTCTCGACTACCTTGCAGGAGAACCTGAGTGGCGTGCGCGTCGTCAAGGCGTTCGCGCGGCAGGGCTACGAGACCAATAAGTTCGATGGGGAGAACAAGGAGCGCTATCGCCTCGGCCTGCGCCTGTTGTTCCTGCACGCGACTTACTGGCCGCTCACTGACCTGATGACGGGCTTTCAGATGCTCGGCGGCTACGTCCTCGGCGCGATCATGGCGATCAACGGCGAGATTTCGCTCGGCACGTACCTCGCTTACGCGGGCATGGTCATCTGGATCATCGAGCCGATGCGTGGTCTCGGACGCATTATCGCGCAGGCGTCGAGCGGCCTCGTCTCCTATCATCGCGTGATCGAAATCGTCCGTGAGGAGCGTGAGCCGCTGACGCAGGGTTTGCGTGATTTACCCAGCCCGCTGCGCGGCGACATCAGCTTTCAGGATGTCGGCTTCGCCTATAACGAAGATGCCGAAGTGCTGCACCACATCAGCTTCGACGTGCAGGCCGGGCAGTCGGTGGCGCTGCTCGGATCGACGGGATCGGGCAAAACGTCGCTGGTCAATCTGCTGCCGCGCTTCTACGAGTACACCAGCGGCAAGCTCACGCTCGACGGCATCGACATCCGCGACATCGCGCGCGACTATCTGCGCGGCAAGATCGGCATTGTCGAGCAGGAGCCGTTCCTGTTTTCCCGGTCAATTCGGGAAAACATCACCTACGGCGTTAACCGCGACGTGAGCGATGCCGAGGTCGAAGCTGCCGCGCGCGCTGCTGACGTGCATGACGTGATCCTGTCGGTCCCGGAAGGCTACGGCACGATTGTCGGCGAGCGCGGCGTGACCCTTTCCGGCGGTCAGAAGCAGCGCGTGGCGATTGCCCGCACGCTGCTCAAAAACCCGCCGATCCTGATCCTCGACGACTCCACGTCCTCAGTGGACACGGAGACGGAGGCCAACATTCGCGCGGCGCTGGATAACCTGATGAGCAACCGCACCACCTTTATCATCGCGCATCGCATCCAGAGCGTCATGAACGCCGACCTGATCCTCGTCCTCGACAAAGGCGAGATTGTTCAGCGCGGGACGCACGAGGAACTCGTCAATCAACCGGGCGTGTACCAGCGCATCTACGATTTGCAGGCGCGTATAGAAACCGAACTGGAGGAGGAAATCGCCAGTGTCTGACAGCTACGGCTTCGAAGAAGAAGAATTTAAGACCAGTTTCAACGGCAAAACGCTGCTGCGCATCATCGGCCAGATGAAGCCTTACAAGCGTTGGGTCGCGCTGTTCCTGTTCTCGATTGCGACCGTCTCGACGCTGAATGCTTACTTCACGCTGTTGAGCAAACGCATCATCGATGAGGGCATCACGCCGCATAACCAGAACGCGCTGATCAGCATCATCACCACCTACGCGGTGCTGCTGGTTGTCCAATCGCTTTTCGTGTTCACCTTCATCTACGTGACCGGGGCGCTCGGCCATCGCGTGCAGTACGACATGCGCAAGCTGATGTTCAAGCATCTGCAAGACCTGTCGTTGAGCTACTACAACAAGACTCCGGTCGGCTGGATCATGTCGCGCCTGACCTCGGATACTGACCGCATCGCCGATTTGGTGACGTGGGGGATGCTCGACATCACCTGGGCGATTGTCAACATCTTCACCGCGCTGATCTTCATGATGACGATTAGCTGGCAGATCGCGCTGATGGTCTTTGCGATGATCCCGGTGCTGCTCTTTATCGCAGCCTGGTTTCAGAACCGCATCATGATCCAGTATCGCATTGCCCGCCGCGCCAACTCGCGCATCACCGGCGCGTACAACGAGAACATCACGGGTGTGCGTGTCGTCAAGGCGCTCAAGCGCGAAGATCGCAACCTGAAGGAGTTCGGCGTTCTGACCGAGGATATGTACCGCTCATCGTATCGCGCGGCTTTCCTCTCGGCGCTGTTCCTGCCCAGCGTGCAGATCGTCGCGGCGATTGCGCTCGGCGCGATTGTCTACTACGGCGGCGTACAGGTCGAGGCGGGCGCGCTGACCATCGGCTCGATTCAGGCGTTCATCAGCTACGTCACGCTGATGCTCTGGCCGGTGCAGGATTTGGCGCGCGTCTTTGCCTCGATGCAGTACGCGATTGCCTCGGCAGAGCGCACCTATTCGCTGATCGACGCGCAGCCCGAAGTGGTCGATAAGCCGGAAGCCTACGATCCCGGTTCGATCAGCGGCGATGTCGTCTTTGATCACGTTGATTTCTACTATGACAACGACACGAGCAAGCCCGTGCTGCGCGACTTCAACCTGCGTATCAAGCGCGGCGAGACGATTGCGCTGGTCGGGCCGACGGGCGCAGGCAAGTCAACCGTCGTCAATCTGGTCTGCCGCTTCTTTGAGCCGCGCGGCGGGCGCATCCTGATCGGCGAGCACGACTACACCGATATGACCCAATTCGCGCTTCAGTCGCGCATTGGCATGGTACTGCAAACGCCGCACCTGTTCAGCGGCAACGTCCGCGACAATATCCGCTACGGCAAGCTCGACGCTACCGACGCGGAGATCGAAGAAGCGGCGAAGCTGGCGGGCGCGCACGACTTCATCGTCACGCTTGAACACGGCTACGACGAGCCGGTCGGCGAGGGCGGCAATCTGCTCTCGGTCGGTCAGAAGCAGTTGATCAGCCTCGCGCGGGCGGTGCTGGCGAAGCCGGAAATCTTCATCATGGACGAGGCGACCAGTTCGGTCGATACGCTGACCGAGGCGCTCATCCAGAAGGGGATGGAGGTACTGATGGAGGGGCGCACCAGCTTTATCATCGCCCACCGCCTCTCGACCATTCGCGCCGCCGACCGTATCCTCGTCATCGAGAACGGCGGCATCTCCGAGCAGGGGTCGCACGCCGAACTGATCAAGGCGCGCGGGCAGTACTATCGCCTCTACACGCAGCAGTTCCGCAAGCAGCGCGAAGCCGAGCTTCTACCGGAAGAAGAACAACTTCTGGCGTAATCTACGCTCAAATCATGCGAAGGGGCAGGCTAAACGGCCTGCCTCTTTTGATTTATAATTCAGACAAGTAGATGAGGGTATTCAATGATGACTGTTCAAGAATTAAGTGAGCAGCTAGTTCGGCTTCCATTAGACGAACGCTTAGAGCTTTTAGAAGTTCTTACGCACAGCATTCGCGAAACATTGCGCGAGGAAGAAGCGGAAGCGGAAGTTGTAGACATTCACGCTGAATTTCGACAGGCGTGGCGCGAGGCGATGGAAGGTAAAGACGAAATACCCCTTTCT
>DASZXN010000453.1:0-2602 GCA_035545875.1 Phototrophicaceae bacterium | reverse complement strand
GAAGCCTATCAGGGCTATTTCAGCGAAAGCCCCGATCCGATCATCAAAGCGCGCTACGTGCCCGATACGATCATCTGGCAGTGGGCAATCCGCGAACTGGCGGGCTATCTTGGCTGTGAGCCAACTGCCGAAGCGGTATTCGCCGCGCGCAATGCGCTGCCGCTGCAAACACTCGCGAATGGCATGTGGAACGACACCAACAGCGAAACCCTGCTGATCGACTACGGCTTTCGCGGCACGGAGAATTACACGCCCGAAGAGCAGGCCGCGCTCTTCAACCAGAAGATCGAGCTGCTGCTGCGCCTCGAAACCTTCGCGCAGGAATTGATCCTACAGTATTCGACCTTTGGGCAGATGCTTGATGCCTTCGTCGCGGGCGTTGAAGGGGCGCGAGCGTCGGGACACGTTGGGCTGAAAAGCATTATCGCCTACCGCACCGGTCTCGACATCGACTGGGTAACACGCGACGATGCCATTCGCGCCTATGGACTGATCAAGGATCAGGCCGACCGCGAGGGCAGGATTCGCATCGCCAACAAGCCGTTCAACGATTTTCTGGTGCTGACCGCGCTCGAAATCGCCAATCGGCAGGAAATGCCGATCCAGTTTCACACCGGCTTTGGCGACACGGATGTTGATCTGATCAAAGCGAACCCGCTTTACATGCGTCCGATCCTGCAAAGCGACAAGTTCCGCCAGGTGCCGTTCGTGCTGCTGCACGCGAGCTATCCCTACGTGCGCGAACTCGGCTATCTGGCGGCGATGTACCCGAACGTCTACATGGATATTTCGCTGGCGATCCCGTTCATCACCACCGAAATCCCGCGCATGATCCACGAGGCGCTTGGCCTCACACCGATCACCAAGATCATGTATTCGTCCGACGCCTTCAGCATCCCGGAGATTTTCTGGCTGGCGAATCGCTGGGGCAGGGCGGCGCTCGAACGGGTGCTGGGCGAGATCGTGCAGGTCGGCGCGCTGACCGAAGCGCAAGCCCGTCGCGCAGGCGAGCAAATTCTCAATGCGAATGCCAAACGGGTGTATGGATTGAAGTAAATCCGCTTCGACGCAAAGTTGCTTGTAAGGGCGAGGCATACCTCGCCCCTACGGATATGCCACGATAAAGCTTTGATCCTCAGGCGGCGATTACAGGAGTCATCAAGTGTCCGACGATCACCAACGTTCGTCTGCGACCCGCGCGGTCTGGGCAGGCGAGGAAAATCACGATTTCTGGCAGGGCGCGACGCAGGTTCCGGTCGTTCACAGCGTCGCCTTCGGCTATCCCGACGTGGATCAGTGGCTCGACGTGGCGCTCGGTGAAAAGGAAGGCCACATCTACGGGCGCAACACCAATCCGACCGTCACCGCTTTCGAGGAAAAAGTGCGCCAACTCGAAGCTGCCGAGGCAGCCACCAGCTTTTCAACGGGCATGGCGGCGATCAGCAACACGCTGTTTACGCTGCTCGCGCCGGGGGATCGCGTCGTCTCGGTCAAGGACACCTACGGCGGCACGAACAAGTTGTTCACCGAATTTCTGCCGCGCCAGCAGGTGCGCGTCGATCTGCTCGACACGACCGACACCGCCGCGATTGAAGCGGCGATCCAGCCCGGTTGCACTGTCCTCTACCTCGAAACGCCGACCAACCCGACGCTCAAAGTCCTCGATCTGGCGCGGCTGATCAAGGCAGGACACAATGCGGGTGCAATCGTCGTCGTAGACAACACCTTCGCCACGCCGATCAACTCGAATCCGCTGGCGCTCGGCGCGGATTTGGTGCTGCACAGCGCGACCAAGTTCCTCGGCGGACATGCCGACGCGCTCGGCGGCGTGATCTGCGGCTCGAAGGCGCTGGTCGAGCGCGTTTATCACTACCGCGAGATCACCGGCGCATCGCTTGACCCGATGGCAGCCTATCTGCTGCTGCGCGGTATGAAAACCCTGCATCTGCGCGTGCGTCAGCAGAACGAGAACGCGCTGCGGATTGCCCAGTTTTTGGAGGCGCATCCTGCCGTCGAATCGGTCTTTTATCCCGGCCTCGCATCGCACCCCGGTCACGAGATCGCTTGCAAGCAGATGCGCGGCTTCGGCGGTGTGCTCAGTTTCACGCTGCGCGGCGATTTCGACACTGTGCGCGACTTCCTGCCCAGGCTCAAGCTGGCGCATCGGGCAGCGAACCTCGGCGCGGTTGAAACGGTCGTCGGCCCGCCCGCGACGACCAGCCACGTCGAATGTACGCGCGAAGAACGCGCGGCGATGGGCATTCCTGAAACGCTGATCCGCTACTCGGTCGGCATCGAGGACGCGGACGATCTGATTGCCGATTTGACGCAGGCGCTCGAAGGGATCGCTCATGGCGCTTGATCCGGTTGCCTTCCTCGAATCGCGCCAGCAGCAATATCTGGCTGACCTGACTACGCTCGCGGGCATGGACTCATCCTCGTTTGATCGCGAGGACGTGAATCATGTGGTCGATTGGCTTGATGTGCGTTTGCGCTCACTCAACTTCGAGACCGAGCGCTTCCCTCAGGCGAACGCGGGTGACGAACTGCTGGCGACTCGTTATGGCAGCGGCAAAGGTCGCGTGCTGCTGCTCGGTCACAG
>DASZXN010000452.1:0-5421 GCA_035545875.1 Phototrophicaceae bacterium | reverse complement strand
AGCTTGCGCTCCACCGCGTTGACGGTTGGGTTACCGTAGCGACCATATTCCTCGCGGTCTTCGCCTTCGCCCCACGTTTTCCGCTCCATATACTCGATCAGTTCCGCCGTGTCGCGGAAGGTATAGGTCGCGGTCTGGACGACTGGAGTCGTCAGCGAATTGTAGCCTTTGGTGCGCTTCGAGCCGCTGTGAACCGAGCGCGTGCTGCCACCCTGCTCATCGGACTGATCGTCGCTGTCGAAAAACTCGCTCAACGAGCTGAAATCGAAATCTTCTGCCATCGCTGCTCTCCTGTGGCAAGCTCAAGTACTCGCGCCAATAACTCTTATCCGGTAAAACAAAAGAGACTTCCGGCGGGAAGTCTCATGGAGGTCGTGATCTAGGTGATGACTAGATGCTCGCTCTCATCTTCCAGATAATTCTGCCGGAGTTGGCACCCTTCCGATTCATGAATCGGGGGTTGCCGCGGTTTCACAGGGCCGATCCCTCCACCGCTCTGGATAAGAGACTTAACTATGGATTTGTGAACGTACACTGGAATTCACTATAACACTGTTCTCGCCACAAGGCAAGCAGGATTCGTGAACCAATCCAAGTCGCGTTACGACCCTACCAGAGCACCTGCTGACGACATATTGTATTGTATGGGCGTGCAGGCTTGGTCGTTCTCCCCGCAGGGCGAACGCATCAAATTTGTGTTCGGGTCATGAAAGGCGATACGGATTTTGTCGGGACGCAATTGATCGCGTCCGGCATCGCGTCCGGCATCAATACCGTCCCTACGATTCCTTGTGACCCTTTGTGACTTTCCATCTGATTTTGATGCGTTTGCCCTGGTTCTCCCCGCAAATTGGGAGGCGAAAGCCGCTAATCTGAGTATACTTAAAGTTATGCTTCAGCAGGAGATAGGCTGTGGACGACCTTCAGGTGGACATCATGGTCATGAGCGGGGTGGAGGATGGCTTGGTGATGAGCTTCGCCACCGTCAACAATGATGGTACGCTCAGTAACGGCGAATGGGTGATCACGCTGGGGCGCCGTGATGACAATGATGTTTGCCTGCGCAATGATACGTTTGCGTCGCGCTATCATGCCCGTCTGCATTATCAGGACGGCAATTGGAGCCTCGAAGACTGCAACAGCAAAAACGGTACGTTCGTCGAGGACAGTGACGAGGATGCGCGTGTCAGCGGCTTGATCGAACTGGAGCCGGATCAGCTTTTCCGCGTCGGGCGCACCTGGATGCGCATCCAGCCGGAAGGAATGATCGATGCCTGACATCGCTTTGAAAGACATCCTGATCAATGCGCGGCAGGAATCGTTCCGAATGCAGCATTATTACCTCGGCGTCGAGCATCTGTTCATCGGCTTGCTCGACATTCAGGGCGGCCTCACCAGCAGCCTGCTCGAAGAACGCGGCCTGACGACCGAATACGTGGTCGATGCAATCCGGCGCAAGGCCGGGAAGGGCAATCGCCAGCGCTTGTGGGCAGGGATGCCGAATACGCCGCGTGCCGATGTGGTGCTGGGTATCGCCAACGATCTGGCGCTCGAAAGCGGAAATCAGGAAATTTCCGAGCGCGACCTGCTGATCGCTATTCTGGACGAAAACGACAGTATCCCGGTACGGGTGCTGCGCCGCTATGAAGTCGATATTGATCAACTGAGCGAAGATGCGCGCACGAAGGCGCTCAATTACCAGCACAGTCAGCCCTACATCAAGGTTGATTTCGGTCAGCAAACCGTCGGCTTGCCCGATGACGCGCTGTTCATTCTGCGGCGGATGTTTTACGGCTACAGCCAACTGCGCGTGGATCGCCGCCTGACCGGAGGCTACACAAACGCCGCGATTCTGGTGGTGACACCGATACGGGATGACGGCATGGAGGACGCGGCAATTGTCGTCAAAATCGACAATGCCGACGTGATTCTCGATGAAGCGCAGCGTTACGAAGCGCACGTCAAAAGCTCGCTGCCGCCGCTGACTGCTCGCTTGGAAGACAAGCCGACCACTTCGGAAACGTCCGATATGGCTGGACTGAAATACACCTTCGTCGCGGGAGCGAATCAGCGCATTCAGGATTTGCGCGAAGCAGCCAACGATCTCGACAACCTCGGCGAGTGGCTGCGCGAAGAACTCTATCCCTATTTCGGCAAAACGTGGTGGAAGCAGAATCGTCCGTACCGCTTTCAGGTGTGGACGGAATACGATTGGCTGCTGCCGCCGCTGCTCACGCTCGATTACGTCGCTGAGGAAGAAATCCCTCAGACCGCCGCCGTGATCCGCGACCCGGTGCGGCGCTCGCGCGTCAACAAGCTCGAATATGGCGACTGGGTGAGCGTCGAGAACTTCACCGTCCAGCGTGTTTACCGGGATAAGAACACGATTCAGGTGTCGGCAGGCAAAGGCTCGGAAGCCGCGCGCCGCGCTTACAAAATCAACATTCGCGGCCTCAATCTGGCGCAGGATGCCTACTATCGCGGCGAAGTGATCGAGAAAATCGGCGGGCGCGTCTGGGAAACGCGCGCGACCGCTTTCACGAACTCGGCGCAATCCCTAGAGCCGGATTTTGACCTCAAGAGCGATACCATTCCCGGCCCCGGCAAGCCGGATCGTTTGCCGAATCCACTGCAAGCCTATGACGATTTGCTCGACCGTTACGTCGATGGCACACTGAGCAAGATTCACGGCGATTTGCACCTCGGCAACATCCTCGTCGGGCCGAACGGCAGCGCCTTCCTGATTGACTTCGCGCAGACGCGCAACGGTCATACGCTGTTCGACTGGGCATCGCTGGAAGTCAGCCTGCTCACGGGCGTGGTCATGCCCGTGATCGGCGATGACTGGTATTCGGTGCGGCTGGTGCTGCGCTACGTCTCGGCGCTGCCCAAAGACATGCCCGATACTGTGCCTGCGCTCAACGAGGCGATGCAGCACGTCCGCGCGGTACGCGAAATTGCCCGCGAATGCCTTGCGCGCGAGGGATCGTGGTCGGAATATTACGTCGCGCTGGCGATGTGCGCGCTGCGCGCCTATACCTGGGAAACGCTCTCGCTCGGCTCGCGGCGGCTGATGTTCTGTCTCGCGGGGCTGGCGATCCACGAACTGCGCAGTCGCGGCACGCTCACGCTCGACGATGGGCCAGTCACCGATTTTCTTGGCGACCGCACCGAACTGCTTTAAGCGTTGCATTGCTTTCTCTATCAAAATACACCGCGACAGAGCGCTCTGTCGCGGTGTATTGAATTCAAGCAGGCAGCTAAACTTTTGCCAATTCCTGCGCTTCGAGGACTTCGCGGATCGAATCGACTGATGGCTCGGCCATGAATACGCGGTTCGGGTACTTCGCCATGATGCCTTCGAGCCGATCCTCGTGATAGGCAATCGTCGCCTCCGGGTCTTTGAGCAGATGCCCGGTGAGCAGGCCGACGACCGTTTCGTTCGCCTTGATCACGCCTGTATCGACCAGCTTGCGCAGTCCCGCCAGCGTGCAACCGGACGCGGGTTCGCAGCCGATCCCTTGCGCGTCGATCAGCGCCTTCGCGTCCATAATCTCCTGATCGCTGACCTGCTCGACGACGCCATTCGTCCACCTGAGCGAGCGGACAGCCTTCGGGTAGTTGACCGGGTTGCCGATCTTGATCGCGCTGGTAATGGTGTCGGCGTGAACGGGTTCGTAGGTTTCAAAGTTGACTTTATACGCGCGGTAGAGCGGGTTCGCGCCTTCCGCCTGAATCACGGCGAGGCGCGGCAGGCGGTCGATTAGGCCGAGTTCGTAGAGTTCATGCAGCGCTTTGCCGAAGGCCGAGGTATTGCCGAGGTTGCCACCCGGCAGCACGAACCAGTCCGGCACTTGCCAGCGCAACTGCTGAAGTGTCTCGATCATGATCGTCTTTTGGCCTTCGAGCCGGAAGGGGTTGACCGAGTTCAGCACGTAAATGTCGAGTTCCGCCGACATCTTGCGCACGAGTTCGAGGTTGCGGTCGAAATCAGCGGCGATACGGATGCAGACCGCGCCATAGGCAATCGCCTGCGCCAGCTTGCCGAGCGCGATGTGCGAATCCTGAAACAGCAGAATCCCGCGCAGCCCACTCCATGCCGCGTAAGCCGCCAGCGACGACGAGGTGTTGCCCGTCGAGGCGCAGGCGACGCGCTTCATGCCGAGGACGTTGGCCTGTGTCAGCCCGCCCGTCATGCCGCGATCCTTGAACGATCCGGTTGGGTTCTCGCCTTCATGCTTGAGATAGAGCGTCTCGACACCCGCCCACGCTGCCAGTCGCGGCGTCTTGTAGAGATTGGTGTTGCCTTCGGGACGGCTGACAATTTTGGCAGGATCAACGTCGGGGTAAATCAGTTCCTTGTAGCGCCAGACGCCGCTGTTATACGGGGCGTCGTAAGTGCCGAGGCGACGGTCAAACAGTTCACGAGTGAGGTGCTGCGCGGAGAAATCGTGCTGCACGTCGAGCAACCCGCCACAGGTTTCGCAGGCGTAAATCACCTGATCGATTGGGTATTGCCGACCACAATTCATACATTGTAAGATGCTCATGAGCATACGCGCCCTTCGCGTTGGCCGTCTCTCGCCTAATGGTGGCGTCACGGCGCAGGCTAATCGCACAAGGATAACATCAAATGGCAAAAGCAACAGCCTTCGCGCCCGCCACGATTGCGAATCTCGGCGTCGGCTTTGATATTGTCGGGCTGGCGCTGCGCGAACCGGGCGATACGGTCACGGCGGAGTGGAGCGAGGAGCCGGGCATCACGATTGCCGACATTGAGGGCGACGGCGGCAAGCTCGCGCGCGATCCGTCACGCAATACGGCGAGTGTCGCGGCGCGAACGGTGCGGAATACCGTCGGTGAAACGCGCGGAATCAAGCTGACTATTCACAAAGGGCTGCCGCTCGCCAGCGGGATGGGCAGCAGCAGCGCCAGCGCCGTCGCGGGAGCGGTCGCGGTCAATGCGCTGCTTGGCGAGCCGCTCAAGAAGGCTGAGCTGCTTCCTGCCTGTCTTGATGGTGAGGAGATGGCGAGCGGTCGTCACGCTGATAACGTCGCGCCCTGTTTGTTCGGCGGAATCACCCTGATCTATGGCACGGACATCAACCAGATTGTCCAGCTTCCCATTCCTGAAAATCTGTGGTTCGCGCTGGTGACTCCTGCCGTCGAAGTGCCGACAGCGCAGGCGCGTGCCGTGCTGCCCAAGACGATCCCGCTCAAGCAGATGGTGTCACAGACGGCGGGGGTTGCTCGTCTTATCGATTCAATCCATCGTGGTGATCTGCAAGCGCTCGCCGCTGCGATGGAAAGCGACAGCGTGGTCGAACCTGCCCGCGCTCATCTGATGCCGCTGCTGGCAGAAGTCCGATCCGCAGCAAAAGCGGCGGGCGCGCTGGGATTAGCGATCAGTGGAGCAGGGCC
>DASZXN010000451.1:0-2350 GCA_035545875.1 Phototrophicaceae bacterium | reverse complement strand
TGAAACGCCGAAATGGGCGATCATCCTCGCGCGCTGCCTGATCGATCCGATTCAATGGCAGCGCACCGACGATGGCGAGTTTCCGTATCAGGCGATCATCGACGGTCAGCGCTGGACGATTCGCGTCAACGATTTCCCTGCCGAGCCGCTCTACATGCTCATGATTGACGGTCAGCCCGCGCTCGATCTCGAAGACTGGCCGAGCGTCTGGATCAGGCCGTGAGGCGCCTGCTCATCCTCTCGCTGCTGCTGATTCCGGTGTTCGCGCTGGCGATGGGCGTGGTCATGCTGATGGGTCAGATGCAACCGCTACCGTCAGGCGTTCAATGGCTGCACCTGACCGACTGCTCGCTGCCCTGCTGGAACGGGATCACACCGCGCGTCAGTTCGCTCGGTGATGCTGAAGACCGCATCGCGCTGGCCTTTCCGCAGTTCCACCAGCTTTCAGCCAACAGCCTGCCCTTTCAGACCTGGATGTTGGACGATGGCGTGACGCAGGCCAATATCAATATGGCGGTCGATGATGGTGTGGTCGCCACGCTCGGCATTGGGACGGGCATTCCCAGTCGGCAAATGCCCCGGCTCGGCGACGTGCTGGCGCTCTTTGGCGCACCAACCTGCGTTAGCTTCATGGACGGGGCGGGCGCATATGTCCTGAGTTACGAAAATCCTGATCCACGTTTTGGGGTGTATTTTTATATTGATGAGGCGTCGCTGGTCACGCCGATTGTGACGATGTCGTTGGGCGCATCGGGCAACCGGATCTGTCCGCCGCCCAACGTGTCGTGGACAGCATTTCGGCGGTCGCTCCGCCGCGTGTTTTGACCTGGCTTGAGAGAGGTTCTGGATGAAAAAGCCGCAGTTCCTAATCCTGATTAGTCTCCTGCTCCTGCTGACAGTCGGCGTCGTGCAGGCGCAGGCCGACTGGACGCCGATCACGCCCGGCGCGACTGCCGTCTGCGCGCGCGGCACGCCCTATACCTTCTTCTTCCGCGCGGCTGATCCGCAAAAGCTGCTGATCTTCTTCGAGGGCGGTGGCGCTTGCTGGAACGACGACACCTGCAAGCCCAACTCCGGCCTGTTTGACGAAAGCGTCGAAGGCGGCGAGGCTGCCGCCTATTCACAGGGCATCTTCGATACGAGCAACCCGGCCAATCCGCTGGCGGGCTACAGCATCGTCTTTATCTCCTACTGCACCGGCGACTATCACCTGGGCACGAAAGCGGTCGATTATCCCAGCGGCACGGTCGAGCATAAAGGCAGCGTCGATGTGACCGCCGCGCTCAACTGGGTCTACGCCAACTACAAGCGCCCAGAGGATATTGTCGTCGCGGGGTGCAGCGCGGGCGCGATTGGCTCGATCTACTACGCGCCGACGATTGCGCGGCATTATCGCAGCGCGCATCTGACACAGTTTGGCGATGCGGGGGTCGGCGTGATCAATCCCGGCTGGGGCGGCTTCGACGTGTGGGGCGTGCGCAACCGCCGCGCCGCGCCCGATCAATATGTCACCTCGCTCTATAGCAGCGCCGCGCGCAGCTACCCGCGTGATCGCTTTGCGCAGTACACCAGCTACAACGACAGCGTGCAAACCCAGTATTACGTCCTGACCGGAGCAGTTACGGCGTGGCCGTTGGCGATGCAGAGCGATCTTGCCAGCTTGCAGCACTACAGCAACTTCAAGTCGTACATTGCCCCCGGCGGCGATCACTGCGTCAGCACGACGCCAGCTTTCTACAGCACGAACGTCAACGGCGTCAGCTTCCGCGATTGGTTCGCCACGCTGGTGGATGGTTCGCAGATGGATGATGTAGAGTGTACAGAGTGCTAGATTTACTTTCTGGTAGCTGTCAGAGAAAGATCAGCGACCGGAAAGATTCAAGACTTCTGTCAGAGGACTCTTACATGCTCACTGATCTCGATATTTATTTGTTCGATTTACGTGGCTACCTGCTCCTTGAAAAGGCGCTCAATCACGACGAAGTAGCTGCCCTCAATGCCGGAATTGATGCCATTTTGCCGCTCAGGGGCGGCGAATGGGCGGGCTACGTCCACAATCCGTCGGCCAATAGTAAAGACGGCATCACCTTGCAGCAGATTTACGAAGGCGGTGAACCGTTCGAGCACCTGATTGATCACCCCTCGTGGACGGAGAAGGTCAAGCATTTCGTCGGTGGCGAAGGCACCTTCGACTATTCTCAGTCGCCGCTCTTTATCGACGAAAATTTCGCCAATATACGCGGCCCCGGTGAAGCGATCCGCGTCCATTCCGGTGGACATGAAGGCGTTAAGCGTACCCAATTCCGCTATCACAACGGCAAGTTTATGTGTGGGCAGATCAACATTCTGA
>DASZXN010000450.1:0-1970 GCA_035545875.1 Phototrophicaceae bacterium | reverse complement strand
CTGGTGCGCGGCATGGCGCTGGTGATCGGCCTCATGCTGATTGTCGCCAGTGTGTTCAACCTGCTGGCGCTGCGCTGGCTGCTCGAAAATTCGCTGACGGTGCTGGCAATTGCCATCCCGGTGATCTTTCAGCCCGAACTGCGGCGCGGCTTCGAACGGCTGGGGCGCGCCGGGTTTCTGATCGGCAGACAGCATCGCGAAACCCATCGTACCAAGATCATTGACGACATCTGTCAGGCTGCCGAACGTCTCTCCGAGCGACGGCACGGCGCGCTGATCGTATTGCAGCGCGGCAGCAGTCTCGATGAATACATTCGCACGGGTGTCGTGATGGACTGCGAGGTCAGCCCGCAGGTGCTTCTGACCGTATTCTGGCCGAAAACCGAGCTTCACGACGGCGCGGCGATCATCGACAGCCGAGGCCGGATCGCGTCGGCGGCGTGTGTGCTGCCGCTCTCGTCGGCGCGTACACTAACCACGCCGAAACTCGGCACGCGCCATCGCGCTGCGCTGGGTATGAGCGAAGTCAGCGACGCGATCTGCGTGGTCGTCTCGGAAGAAACCGGACGCATCTCGATCACCAACGGCGGTCGGCTGATCCCACGTCTCGACTCCAAACGCCTGCGCACTATCCTGAACGCCTTTTATGGGCCGGAACGCCCCCAGAATCGCCCTCTGCTCGAACGCACGAGCAATCAACTCCGCGATCTGGTGCGGCGCGCGCGGCAGGAATAACGCGCGATGGAACCTTCGCTGAGGCGTGTGATCCTCACCAACCTGATGTGGTTTCTGGCATCGCTGGCGCTGGCCTTCGTCGTCTGGCTGGTAGCGACGGCACAGTCCGATCCGTTTGTTGAGTGGCGGCTAACCGACAACGTACCGATTCACATCGCGCCCGATTCCGGGCTGATCATCACCAATCAGGGCGAGTTTCCCACCTCGGCGTCGGTGCAGCTTCAAGCGCCGCGCTCGGTCGAGTCGGTGCTCGCGCCCGAAGACGTGATTGTCTCGGCTGACCTGAGCGGACTCGGCCCCGGCGAGCATACGGTTCCCTTGCAGGCGAAGGTCGCGCGCGAAGCTTCGGTGGTGGCGATTACGCCCAGCCAGATCACCATCACCCTCGAAGTGCAGGAATCGCAGTTGAAACCCGTCAGCGTCAACATCGTCTCGTCACCGCCCGTCGTCTACAGCGCAGGCACGCCCGCGCTCGACGTGCATCAGGTCGAAGTCAGCGGGCCTGCCAGTCTGGTGGGACAGGTCAATGAAGTGGTCGCTTCGGTGTCGCTCGATAATCAGCGCACACCCTACGCCGACGACATCCGCGTAACCCCGGTCGATGTCGATGGTCACGTCGTCAGCGGCGTCACGCTCGATCCGCAAACGGTTCACGTCTCGATTGACATCGAGCAGCGCTCCGACGTGCGCGAGGTGCGCGTCCAGCCGAACATCGTCGGCGAACTGGCCGAAGGTTACGTCCTGACCGCCTCGTTCGACTACGATCCCAAGACAATTGTCGTCAGCGGCCCGGCGGAGGTGCTGAACAATCTGCCCGGCACGATCTCGACTGCGCCGATTAGTCTGTCGGATAAAACCAGCAGCTTCCAGATTACGGTTCCGGTCGAGCTACCCGATCCGCGTCTCGTGATCGTGACGGGACGCACCGTCACGGTGACGGTCGGCATCAGCACGCAGACAATCACGCGTCAGTTCGATCACATCGCCGTCGAGTTCGCGGGCGGCAAGACCGGGTTGAACTATCACACCGTTACCAATGAAGTCACGGTGCTGGTGACCGGGCCGCAGCCACTCCTCAACCAACTCACCGCCAGCGATTTGAGCGTGCTGGTCGATGTCAGCGGTCTGAACGCGGGCGACAGCGCCCAGCTTGCCCCGGTCGCCTCAATTCTCGACAGCAGCGCCGTCGTGACGACTTCGGTGCTGCCTGCGCAGATCGACGTGGAAGCGCAGGA
>DASZXN010000449.1:0-3696 GCA_035545875.1 Phototrophicaceae bacterium | reverse complement strand
AACGCCACGCCATCCCGCGCGAGCGCCTCGAAGGTCGTTTGCTCCGGCGCGCCGGGAATGTGGAATGGGATTTTAAAGCTCCCCGGTTCGCCAGCCGCAACGCTCGACGAGGAGGACATCGCCGGATCAAGCGGGCGAATCTTCTCTTTGCGATCCGATCCTCCGGCTGACGCGGACGCCGCTGGCGATCCAACCGCTGCTGGCTGCCCGGTCGTCTCGCGCGACTTGATGCGATCCAGCACCTCACGCGCTTTGGTGTTGCTCGGATTGATGTCCAACACCTGCTGTAAATACTGCTTGCGCAAGTCCGTGTTGCTCTCAGAAGCGGCGAGGTAATACCAGGCCTGCTCGTTCTCCGGGTCAACTTTCACCACTTCGAGCAGCAGTTCACGCGCTTTGGCTCGGTCGCCGGCCTGAAACGCGGCGATCCCTTCTTGAAGCATATCTTCACCGGGAAACATAGACGCCCCTTTCCATGTCACATGCTTATTATACGTAAGAACTTTTGCTGAAGTATCGTTAATCCATGCGAGCAGCTACTTCCATTCGCCGAGTCACGCGCTAAAATCGCCCGAATGATAGGAGGGACTATGGTACTGACCGATCTGGATGAAGTTCGGCGCAGGGCAGAACAACGGCGCGGTGAGTTTGAATTATTGGCTTATAGTATGCAGCGCCGACCCAAGATTAATGACGCCAAGCTCGACGCTTATGTTGAGGAAATCGCCGCGCCGATCATTGCGGCGATTGACTGCAAACAGTGTGCCAACTGCTGCCACAATCTCAACGTCTATCTGCTTCCAGAAGATGCACAGCGCCTATCTGATGGTTTGATGATCCCGCTCGAAGAAGTCGAAACGCGCTATATCGAGCACGCAGAAGCCGAAAAGGTCGATGAATGGGGCAAATTTCGCACGCGACCGTGCGTGTTCCTGAGCGGCAAGCTGTGCTCGATCTACGAGCATCGACCGGGCGCGTGCCGAACCTATCCGGCCTTCACGCCCGATTTTCGCTGGACAATTGCCGACACGATTGAAGGTGCGAGCATCTGCCCGATTATTTACAACGTCCTCTCCACCCTCTGCGATCAACTGCTCAAGCCGTCGAAGCAACCGCCGCCAAAATCGTCCCTTGAGAAATAACCTTGCAGCAAGTATAACAGTCACGATGGATTACACGGAGAATTCCCTATGCGCCGGATTGCCGTAATTCTGGCAGCGCTGCTGCTGGCAAGCGCCTGTAATCTGAGCAACAAAGACCTGACGCCGACCGTTCCCTCGATCACGATTTCGGCGCCAGCCGTCACCCCTCCGGTCGATACGCCGACATCGCTGCCGGGCGTGACCGAAGTCGTCGCGCCAACTCTGACGCCGTTCAGCAATAATTCGCTCCCGACCAATCCGGTGATCGCGCCGCCGGGGGTTGTTTCAACCTCGACGACAGGCGAGAGCGCAACAATTGACAGCCCGCTCGAAGGCGCTTCAGTCGGTGGCTCGCCACTGATGATCAGTGGTGTTGCGCACAATCTGGCGCAGGATCAGTTCACGCTGCAAGTCTTTGATCCAACGGGTCAGTCGCTCACGCCTGCCCAGACGATCCCGCTCAGTAACCCGAACCACGTCGCTGACGTGCCCTGGACAGCCTCGACATCGCTGGCAAGCTACACTGGCCCAGCGCAGATTCGCATCAGCGACGGTAATAACGTGATCGGCACCGTCAACGTGACAATTGTCGCGCCGACCGCTCAGTCGAGTAATTCGTCGGGTAATTCGCCGAATCCACAGCCGACCAGCGGCACAGCGCTCGGCACGATTACCTCGCCGACCAATGGCGCGACCCTTTCCGGTACGTCGCTCACGGTCACCGGGACGGCGGGCGGCTTCCCCGGCAACCAATTCACGCTGCTCCTGCTCGATTCGAAGGAAACCGTGCTTACGAGCGTCGTGATTACCCTGACGAACTCAGCGCAAAATCCCGTACCCTGGTCGGGCAGCCTGAACACCAGCGGATTCAAGGGCTACGCCGAGATTCGCGCCGTGACGACGCAGAATGGTCAGCAGACGACGATTGCCAGCGTGATCGTCAAGCTGCAATAGGAAGCACACTCATGCGCATAGCGATTCTCGCGGACATTCACGGCAACTCCATTGCCCTTGATGCGGTACTCGCGGATATTCAGGCGCACGGCGGTGCGGACGGCTACTGGATTCTCGGCGACCTGTGCGCTGTAGGCTTCGATCCGGCGGGCGTGCTGGATCGGCTCAACGCGCTGCCAAATACACTGTTCATTCGAGGAAACGCAGATCGCTACGTCGCTACAGGCAATCTGCCTGATCCGAGTTTCGAGCAAGTGCGCGCTAATAATGATCTGATTCCGCTGCTGGCGGAGGTCGTCGGTCACTTTAATTGGGTTAAAGGCAATGTCACCGGACGCGGCTGGCTCGGCTGGCTGGCGACGCTCCCAACAGAACAGCGCTTGACGCTTCCAGACGGAACGCGCGTCCTGCTAGTTCACGGCACGCTCACGCGCGATGATACACATGGCCTCAATCCCGGCCTGACGGATAATGATTTACGCGGCGAAATCGCGGATTGTCAGGCCAACTTGATCTGTGTCGGTCATTTTCACATGCCAATGGATCGACGGCTGGACGGTGTACGCATCATCAATCCCGGTGCGGTCAGCAACAATTTTGCGCCTGATTTACGCGCAGGCTACGCCATCCTGACAGCGGATGTCAGCAGCTACGCCATCCACCATTATCGGGTCGCCTATGACCTCGAAGCGGTAAAGGTCGCCACTCGTCACGGTGGCGATCCCGGCGCGCCCTATCAGCTTCGCTTTCTGAACGGCGAAGTTCGCGCGGGCTGGCTGGATCGCTGGGATGGGGTTTCACACAGTGTCACATTCAGCGAATAAACGCCGCTTTGAAATTCGTCAACGAAGTTACGAATTTGAGAGACAAATGTCCGCGCGGATTTTGCGCTTTGTGCTATAACGGATAGAACGAATGAGCCACACCTCTGCGGGAAAAACAGGATGATTCGGACTGAACGGAAACAATTTATCGCCATTGCCGGGAATATCGGCGCGGGCAAAAGCACCCTCACGCGGCTGGTTTCTGATGCCTTCGGCTGGGAACCGTTCTATGAAGCCGCCGCCGAAAACCCCTATCTGGCGGATTTCTACGCCGATATGAAGCGCTGGAGCTTCCATTCGCAGGTCTTTTACCTCGGCAAACGCCTTGAGCATCATCGCCAGTTGGTCGATCACCCCGGCAGCGTGGTGCAGGATCGCACCGTCTACGAAGATGCCGAGATTTTCGCGCGCAACCTCTACGTGCAGGGACAGATGTCCGAGCGCGATTACGACGCCTATCGCCGCCTGTATCGCGCCGTGAGCAGCTTTCTGCCGCCACCCGATCTGATCGTCTATCTGCGCGGTAGTGTCGATACCCTGCTCGCTCATATTCAGCGGCGCGGCAACGACTATGAGCGCGGCATCGCTCCGGCCTATCTCGCTCAGTTGAACGAACTCTACGAAGCCTGGATCGGTGACTGGACGGCCTGCCCGATTGTCACGATTGAGATGGACAGCATCGACTTCCTGCAAAACGCTGACGATCTCAACGGCATCATTGATCTGATCAAAGGCTCGTTTAGAAGTCAGATTCGCTAGATCGATGTGCGGTCTGT
>DASZXN010000448.1:0-5221 GCA_035545875.1 Phototrophicaceae bacterium | reverse complement strand
GCCCTGCCCTTCATGGTCAACTTTGAATATCTGCCGCAAGGGATTCGCGTGCGCGGCAGGTGGTATCCGATCCTCAAGATGGACTGGACGCCCGGTATCCGTCTCGACACCTATATCGAGCAGCACCTCGACGAGCCGCAGCGTTTGCGTCAGTTAGGCGAGCGCTGGATCGCCGTTTGCCGCGCGCTGCGCGAAGCCAACATCGCGCATGGCGATCTGCAACACGGCAACATCCTCGTCACCGACCAGCACGAGATCAAGCTGATCGACTACGACGGCATGATCATCCCCGACGTGATCGATCTGCCCAATGCCGAGATCGGCCATCGCCATTATCAGCACCCGACGCGCACCAACGACGATGGTCTGACGCTCGATAGTTTCGGCGGCATTGATAACTTCTCCGAGCACGTGATCGGCCTGTCGCTGCTGGCGCTTTCGCTGGATCCGTCGCTCTGGACGAAAACGCAGGCAGGCGAGGAAAATCTGCTCTTTCGCGCCAGCGATTACAAGGAGCCGGAAAACTCCGCCGCGCTCGATCTGCTCGTTTCCCACGACGATCAGCGCGTGCGGGCGCTCGGCCAATCCATGATCGAAGCGGTGCAAGTGCCCTTCTACCTTGACGTGCCGCCGTTGACGCACAGCCCGCTCGAACAGTTTCAGGGCTGGTCGTGGGTCAAAACGTGGCTGGCGAGTCACGTTCCCTCAACCGCGCCGATCCCGGCTGCCTTGCAGGAAACGCCGCGCGACTCGTGGGTGTTCGACCATCTTCAGCCGCAGCCGCTCGACTTCAGCGACGAGTTCATCATCCACGAGCGCATCGCCCTTGAAGTCGAGTTTCAGCAGTCGCTTTTGCGACCGTATTCACGCCTGTTCATGCCATTTGCCCTGATGCGCATCCTGATGCGCTACCCGCGCTACTCGCTGGTGATCGAGAAGAACACGATTGAGCGGCTGGCGCGTGACTTGTCACGGCAGTTGATCGACGCGAAAGCACGACGTAAAACGCTCTCGCGGCTGATCGTCGAGGCTGAACGCCGCTATCAGCAGGAAGTTCGCTCGCTTGAAGCGAGCCTGAGCCAACTGCGCAGCGACCTTGACTATGCGCAGCGGCAGGAAACGCGCGAGATCGCGCAGTGGGAACGCACACTGCAAAGCCTGATCACGGAACTTGCGCGGCAAACGCTCGAAGTTGGCAAGGTCGAAGGCATCGGCGCGGCGCAGATCGACGCGCTCCACCAGATAGGCATCAAAAACGCCGCCGACATCAATCCGTCCAACGAAGCTGCCGCGCTGCACGTCCTCAGCGATCTGTCCGGCGGGACGCAGCGCTGGGTCTGGAACCAACTGCTCGACTGGCGGCATGTGATCGAGCAGCAGGTATCGCCCATGCCAATCACAGCGGACGACGTGAGCGCCGCCCGCCAGCGCTACGCCGCGCTTCAGGACGATCTCAAAGCGCAGCAGCAAAATACGGTTCGCCAGCTTGAGAGCGTAACCGAACACTCGGATCACCTGCGGCTGGCGCAAAGTCTGCGCGCCGAACTGGACGAGAGCGAGGCGCAGGTTGCGCAGCTTCAGCAGCAGGTGGGTGCCGCCCTCGCCGAGCGTGCCCGCTACGAATTGATCACCCTGCGCCGCTTCCTCAGCCAGGCCCTTGACTTCGCGCCGTTGAGCTAGCGTGAGCTAGAGCAGCTTTTCTCTTGTAGGGGCGAGGTATACCTCGCCCCTACGGTGGTATGCTTCCTCGCACAAAATCATTTGCCAGAACTGCCGTTAAGTTAATTTGCACAAATCGACTCGCACTTTGATTGACAAGGAGAAACAATCATCGCTATAATACTGAAACGCTTCAGTGAAGCGGTTCAGTGATTTCTTGATAGATATTTTGATTGAGAGTCTGGGGCTTATTGGATGGCCCGAAAATCGTCGATTACCGATGTTGCCAAGCTCGCGGGCGTTTCAAGGACGACCGTTTCCTACGTCCTGAACAACGTCATGTCGATCCACATTTCCGAGCAGACGCGCCAGCGTGTCCTCGATGCCGCGCGTGAACTCGACTATCACCCCAACGCCAGCGCCCGTTCGTTGGCGCGCAAGCAGACGTTCACGGTCGGCCTTGTCCTCTGCGTCAGCCCGGATCGCCTGATCGCGGATGCTTTCCTGCCGTCGGTGATCTACGGCATTAGCTCGGTCACGACCCCGGCGGGTTTCCGCCTGCTGATCGAAGTCGTCGAGGACGTGACCCAGCCCGATGCTTACGTCCGCCTGATCCGCGAAGCCCACATCGACGGCGCGATTCTGGCGGGCGCGCGCCTCGGCGATCAATACCTGCTCGGCTTGCATCCCGATAACTTCCCGCTCGTGCTGTGGGATCGCGTCCCCGGCAGCGATCTGCCTTTCGTGGACGTGGACAACATCAGCGCGGCGCGCTCGGCTGTCGATCACCTGATCAGTTTAGGCCATCAGCGGATCGGCTGCATCACCAATGCGCCGCTGGAACACCCGGCCAGTTCTGCGCGCTTGCGCGGCTATCAACTGGCGCTGGAAATGCACAATCTGCCTTATGCGGATCAATTGGTGCGCTACGGCGATTTTCACGAGCGCAGCGGCTATGAAGCCATGAATTCGCTCCTGCCGGAGCGCCCAAGCGCCGTTTTCGTCGCCAGCGACGTGGTGGCGCTCGGCGCGCTGCGTGCGGTGCGCGCAGCGGGTCTGCGGGTCCCGCGTGACCTCGCCATGATCGGCTTTGACGACATTCAGTTCGCGCAATATTTGCAACCGCCGCTGACGACCATCCGCGTTCCCGCGCACGAGATCGGCGCGACTGCCGCGCGGATGCTGCTCGACATCATTCAAACGGGCGGTCACCCTACGTCGGTGCTGCTCGATACCGAGTTAATTATCCGCGAATCATGCGGCGCACAGCTCAGGACGGAAATCGCCTGAATCTGCGCCTTAAAGGAGGTGAGGTATTCGAAAAGAGCCTGTCATCGTATTCGGTTTATCGACTGTAGAACATTGATTTGGAGGATAGGACATGTTTAAACGTTCGTTGAGCGTGCTCGCGCTCGCGGCGATGGTCGTTGCGACCAGCGTCAGCGTGATTGGCATCAGCGCGCAGGCCGCAACCCCAATGGCGACTTCCGACGTGGGTGCTATCGACTGCAAGGGTGCCAAGCAGGGCGATACGGTCACCGTGCTGTATCAGTGGTCGGGCGAAGAAGAAACCCACTTTAGCGACATCATGAAGCCGCTGGTCGATCAGTGCGGCATTGTCATCCAGCCAACCTCCACGCGCGATCAGGCGCTGCTCGATACCCAGGTACAGGCCGGCACGCCGCCTGACATCGCCTTCTGGACGCTCGCCGCAGCCATCCGCTACAAGGATCAGCTTCAGGCGATGGACTCCCTCGGCGCGGCTCAGTCGAGCTATCCCGATTGGGCAGTGAAGGAAGGCACGGTCGGCGGCAAGTGGGTCGCGCTCCCTGTCAAGACCGACATCAAGACGATTGTCTGGTACGATCCCGCCGTATGGGATGCGAAGGGCTACACCGTCCCGACGACGTGGGATGACTTCACCGCGCTGGTCGATAAGATGGCCGGCGCTGGCGACGTGCCCTTCAGCATGGGCTTCGAGTCGGGTGACGCGACCGGCTGGACGGGTCAGGACTTCATCGAGGACATCATGCTGGCGACCAAAGGCCCCGACTACGTGCAGGGTCTGATCGACGGTACGATCCCCTTCAACGATCAGGGCGTCAAGGATGCCTGGACGATCTACGGTAAGTGGGCGTCGGATGCCAAGTACACCGTCGGCGGCGCGCAGGGCACGCTCTCGACCAACTTCAACGACGCGATCTACAAGGTCTTCTCGGATCCGCCGGAAGCGATGATGGTCAAGCAGTCCGGTTTCGCGGGCGGCGCGGTCGCGGCCAAGTATCCTGATCTGCAATACGGCACCGATTATGACTTCTTCCCCTTCCCCGGCGCGCAGGGCGTTCAGGGCGGCGCTGACCTGATGCTGGCCTTCAGCAACAAGCCTGCGGTTCAGGCGCTCGTGAGCTACCTCGCCTCGCCTGCCGGTGGTATCAAGTGGGCGGAAGTCGGCTTCGATGAGACGCCGAACCTGGCGGGCGCGGGTCACTATCTCGACCCGCAGCTTCAGAAGAAGGGCGCGGCGCTCGCTGCGGCGAAGGGTCTGATCAACTCCATCGGTGACGCGATCCCGAACGGCTTCGCCAACGTCGAGTGGGGCGGCATCGTCAGCTATGTTAACGGCGGCGATCTCAACTCCATCCTGGATAATCTTGCGGCGGCTCAGAAAGAGGCTCTCAGCGGCGTGCAGTTGACGCCGCCGCCAACGGCTGAAGCCAGCAGCTAAACGCGGCTTCCTATTTTTCGGAGGCGAAGGCAAAGCGAAGCTTTGCCTTCGCCCCACCCCAGCACCCAATAGTGAACCTTTGACAAGAGGATTCTTATGAGCGTCTCAACGGCTAAACCGACTTCGGCACAGCAAGGGCGCGCCGTCGCCGATATTCCTCGCATTATGAAGCAGGGGCGCTGGACGCCCTGGGTTTATCTCGCTCCTGCGCTGGTCGTCATGCTGATCTTCATCGTTTATCCGACGATCAACACCCTCATCCTCAGTTTCCGTAACAAAGACGGCTCGGATTGGGCAACCGCTGCCTGTCAGTCGGGTCAGTCGTGCTGGGGCATCCTCGAAAACTACCATTACGCGCTGACCAATGATGTCATGCTGCAAGCCTTCGCCAACAACATCTTCTGGCTCCTCTTCATGGTCAGCGGTTGCGTGCTGTTCGGGCTGCTGATTGCGCTGCTCGCCAACAAGGTGAAATACGAATCCATCGCCAAGTCGATCATCTTCCTGCCGATGGCGATTTCGTTCGTGGGCGCGGGCGTGATCTGGAAATTCGTCTACAGCTACAATGCCAGCGGCGCGCAGATCGGCATCCTCAATGCGCTGGTCGTCGCGCTCGGCGGGCAGCCCGTCGCGTGGCTGACGCAGCCGCAGGTCAACACCATCGCGCTGATCGTCGTCGGCGTGTGGATGTCAACGGGCTTCTGCATGGTCATCACTTCAGCGGCAATCAAGAACGTCCCGGCGGACATTCTTGAAGCGGCCAACGTCGATGGCGCGAACGCCTTCCAGAGCTTCTGGAACGTCACGCTGCCGACGATTATGCCGACGCTGATCGTC
>DASZXN010000447.1:0-8637 GCA_035545875.1 Phototrophicaceae bacterium | reverse complement strand
GTGTAGGGGCGAGGTATGCCTCGCCCCTACGAAGAGCGGCGACTGCTCGATAGAGATCGTATGCCAGTCGTCGGGTTGTGACAGCCCAGCACACGCTCTCAGAACGACTGAATGATCGTAGAATGGAGTTGGTAATGAATGACTGGACTGGTCGATGACGCAAAAAGCCGCCCGAATCCCGCCTGCTCCACCCAACGCAGCGCGGCAGCGCCCTGCACAAGCGCCAGCCGCGCGTCGTGCCCCGCGCCGCAAGTTTGACCCGCTTATGGTGTTGATGATCGTCGCGCCGCTGCTGCTGATCGCGGTGGTTGGCCTGATCGTCGTGATCGGCGGGCTGTTCGTGATTGGCGGCAGTACGGTTTTGCCGGGTGTGAGCGCGGCAGGCATCCCGTTGAGCGGATTGTCGCTCCAGCAGGCCGAAACCAAACTGCAAAGCGGCTGGAAACTCACCCTGAGCGCGGGTCAGCGCAGCATTCCGGTTGATCCGGCGACGCTCGGCATCACGCTCGACGCGCAGGCGACCGCGCAGCAGGCCATCAGCGCTGGTCGCAGTCACGGCAGCCTGATCAGCGCGATCATCGGCAGAGTTGACCTGCCGCCTGTCGTTCACGTCGATCTCGATGTGGCGGCGCAGGGCTTGACCGCTTTGAGCGACCAGATCAATCAAGCGCCCGTCAACGCGGGCGTGACGCTGGTCAACGGCACCGTGCAGCCGCGCGCCGCTGCTGCCGGGCAATCGCTCGACGTGAACGCCACGCTCGCCCAGCTTCAGCAGAATGCAGCGGGCACGCTGGCAAGCGGCACACTCAAGTTGGTGCTGACGACCGTCCAGCCGACCGTGACCGACTCGTCCGCCGTCGTGCAGGCGGCTGGAGCATTACTCGCCAATCCGCTGAATATTCAGCTTTACGACCCGATCAGCAACGCCAGCCTCGCGTGGTCAGTCCCTCCGCAGACGTGGAGCGCGTGGCTGACTTCCGGCGTGAGCGGCCTGAGCTTCGACCCGGCACAGGTCACAAGCTATCTCGATGCCCAGCAGAGCCAGCTTCCCAGCGGCGATTATCTGAACACGGACGAGAGTATCACGGCGATGCAGGCGGCGATTGGGCAGAATAACCTTAGCCCGCGTCTGCGTATCTATCACCACGACAGCCAGCACGTCGTTCAGCCGGGCGAAACACTGATCAGCATCGCCTGGAACGTCGGCATTCCCTATCCCTGGATTCAGCAGGCGAACCCCGGCGTCGATCAATTGAGCGTCGGGCAGAGCATCACGATCCCATCGCCCGACCATATGCTCTCGCTGCCGCTGGTCTGGGACAAACGCATCGACGTGAGCATCACGCAGCAGCGCGTCCGCGTCTACGAGAACGGCGCGCTCAAATGGGACTGGATCGCCAGCACAGGCGAAGCCGATAGCCCAACCTGGCCGGGTATCTATCAGGTGCTTCTGCACGATCCCGATGCTTACGCTGCCAACTGGAACCTGTACATGCCGAATTTCCTCGGCGTGTATCACCCCGTTCCCGGCGTCGATTTCACGAACGGCTTTCACGGCTTCCCCACGCGCGGCAACAGCCAACTGCTGTGGACGAACGACCTCGGCACGCGCGTGACCTACGGCTGCATCCTCCTGAGCAACGAGAACGCCCAGACCCTCTACAACTGGGCGCAAGACGGCGTTGTTGTAGAAATCGACGCATAAACACCCCGGTTTTGATAGTTAATTTACACAATTCCACCAGACTCTCACGAGTTTTTTATTCTTCCCTGTGCTAAACTGCCTATAAAATGATTGCAACTATTGTCGTCATTCAACATTACGACGATACAATGGAGTACGTTATGGAAATCTGGCAGCGCCTCTCTCAATCCTGGAAACAGGCGCGCGTGCGTCGTGCCATGCAGCAGGGTATCGCGCAGCTTTACAACGGTGAGATCGAGCGCGCCCTTGCGTCGTGCAGCACGGCGCTGGCGCTTGATCCAACGCTGGTTGAGGGGTATCACACGCGCGGACGTGCTTACTATCGCCTCGGCGATTACGCACGCGCGATTGCCGACTACACAGTGGCGCTCAAGCTGGATCGCAAGCGTGCTGACATCTACCTGAATCGCGGGCTGGCCTACTACTCGAACGGCGAGCTTGAAGATGCGTTCGGGGACATCAACGTGGCGATTTACCTCGATCCCAAGCAGGCGGCGGCCTACGAGTATCGCGGCGTGGTCGAGGAAACCGAGGGTAATCTGTACGCGGCGATTGCCGACTACACGCAAACGATCCGCCTGAATCCGATGCTCGACACCGCTTATACCTATCGCGGCAGCGCCCGCGCGGATCGCGGCGATATTTCCGGCGCGATTGCCGATTTTCGCAGCTATCTGGCGCTCGGTGGCGGCCATCGACACGGCGATCAATCCTCGGTTGAGGAGCAAATCGCCGCGCTCGAAGACGAGATCGAACAGCGCGCCGCGTATTAAGCCGCTCACATATATCGATTTTTTCTCGTAGGGGCGGGTTTAAAACTCGCCCCTACCGATTCATAAGTCACGCTGCAAACTGGACGTTTTGATTGCAGTTTTGGCACTTGACGCTTCCCGTAACCTGCATGAAGATAACGATAAAGCGGTAGGAGGCGACTGGGGTCTATGCGAATTGGCGTGTTGGCGCTGCAAGGCGCATTCATCGAACACGAGCAGATGCTGCGAACGCTCGGCGTGGATGCCAGCGAAGTACGACTGCCGCAGCAGCTTGATCCTCTGGATGGCCTGATTATCCCCGGCGGCGAAAGCACGACCATCGGCAAGCTGGCAAGCGCATACGGGCTGATCGAGCCGCTGCGTCAGTTCGCGCAAAGCCGGCCAACCTGGGGAACCTGCGCCGGAATGATCTTTCTGGCGCGCGACATCGGCATTGACCGCCAGCCCATTCTCGGCGTGATGGACATCAAGGTCAACCGCAACGCTTTCGGTCGGCAGATCGACAGCTTCGAGGCGGATTTGCAAATCAAGCCGCTCGGCGCTGTGCCGTTCCACGCGGTTTTTATTCGCGCACCGCTGGTTACTAAAGCGGACGCGAGCGTAAATGTGCTGGCGCAGCTTGGAGACGGGCGCATCGTTGCCGTTGAGCAGGGACATCTGCTGGCGACCGCCTTTCACCCCGAACTGACCGGAGATTCCCGGCTGCATCAATACTTCATCCGGCGCATCGATCAGCGGGTGTAATTGTGGGGAAATTTGCCGTTTGCAAACGGCGACTTCATGCTACAATACGCGCGCTTTGGGCTACAATGACTTGAGTATCCGTTTACTTGCCGGGCGGTGAGAGACCATGAACAAAACAGACTCCTTTATCTACGGTGTCGAGTTCACCGACAATAACGACACAGTTGAGGATGATTTCGAGGATATGGACGATTACGAAGAAGTAGACGAAGACTACGATTACGAGGAGTCGGACGACGACTACGAAGACCTCGACGAAGACCTCGATGACGACTTCGAGGAGGACGATTACGACGAGGATTATGACGATCTCGACGAGGAGGACGACTTCGAGGAGGACGATTACGACGAGGAGGATGACTTCGAGGATGATGATGACGATTATTAATCGTCATGCGTAGGGTGTGGCTGTTCCTCATCCTGTGGATAGTGTCGGGGGGTGTATTTGCCCAGGGAAATCTCCCCCCGCTCGATCCGGTGAGTACGCTTCAGGCGGGCGATTTTCGCGCGCTGGCGACCACAGTGGATGGGGATCGCCTGCTGGTCGCAGACGCGCAGAACACGCAGGTGCGCGTCTACGATTTCCGTAATCCCGCCAAGCCGTCGCTGCTGACCTCGCTGGACGTGAGCGGCACGCCCGTTCTGCTGGTGGGCGGTCAGAATTTCGGCCTCGTCGCCGAAACGACTGACGCGGAGACCGACACGGTTGAAGTCATCGCACCCGCGCTCCCCGGCGGCAATATCCCCTATGCGCCCGGCGCGAACTATATCTCCATCGACAAAAATCCGCGTGCGCTCGCGCTTTCGCCGGACAATCAATGGGGTATCGCCGTCAGCGAGCATGGTTATACGCTGATGCACATCCACAGCCCCGCTGATATTGAATCATACGAAGTCGGTCAGCCGCTGATCGACGCAGCGCTCTCCAAAACGACCGCCTATATCCTGAGCGATCAGAACCTCAGCGCGGCAGCGCTCAACGACCTGAGCGCGCTGACTGCCGATAAGACGCTTGCGCTCGGTGGCACGCCGTCACTGGTCGCGCTCGACACGGCTGCGGCGCAGGGCGTCGTCGTAGTCGATGATACCAGCCTCGTCTTTTTCGACCCGACGACGCTTCAGAAAACGGGCAGCTTCCGCGTTAGCGGCAAGCCGATTACGAGCGTCCATTTTCTGAGCAAAGACGCCGACAGCCAAAACGCTGCTGCCGAATACCTGATCCTCGCGCAACAGGACGCGAACAGCCTCGTCGTGCTGGATGTCAGCGATCCGACCCGCGTCACGGCGCTCGCTACCCCGCCAAAGCTCACGCAGCCGATCCGCGCGCTGACGGTGTTCGATCCCTACATGGTCGTCACTGATGGAGTGACGATCTCGATTTTTTCGGCCTGATCGCGCTCAACACAATCTCAATTCTTCCAGCCATTTTTCCCGCTCATGCGGGTCTGTCAGACCAATTTTTCAGGGCTTTACACCCCTCTGAAAGGGGTGTACAGTAGGCGTGTCAAACAGAAAACTGTTTGATTTCGTTTGGTTCGTTCAAGTGAAGGTTTTAATGAACGCAGGTAGTAGTTCCAGCGAACAGCCGCCCTCATTATCTGGCGGCGATAGCGTCCACCTGCGCTGATCCCCTCGGTTAACGTTGTACCTCTGGGGCGACGCGCGGCACGTTATTGCCGACCCTGCGCGTCAGGGATAGCCCCGGATAATGAACCCTGTTCCAAGATGACAATATCATACGTCTTGCCGCTGCTTCGTTTGGCGGCGCAGTCTCTTTGGAGGGGTAAGTATGTACAACGATCTGCTGCTCAATCGCCTCGTCGCCCCGGAAGACAATGAAGATGAGCAAATCCAGGACTTGATCGACGAGATCGAGGAACTGGACAGCCTCCTCAGCCCTGAAGCTCAGGAACTCATTCGTGATCTCCGCCCGTACATCGTTTCGGACGACGTGTACGAGGACATCGACGAGCAGGCTTCCTTCGGCGAGCGTGTCGCCGACTGGACAGCAACTTTTCAGGGAAGCTGGAAGTTCATTTTCGTGTTCGCCCTGATTATGGCAATCTGGATTGTCTCCAACGCAACGTTGGGGCACAATGCCTTCGATCCATATCCGTTCATTCTGCTCAACCTCACGCTCAGTACCTATGCCGCGTTTTCCACGCCGCTGATCTTGATGGCGCAAAACCGGCAGTCAGCTAAGGATCGGGCGGTTGCTCAGAATGATTTCCACGTCAATCTGAAAAGCGAAGTCGAAATCGCCGACCTCCACCGCAAAATCGACGGCCTGACCGATGCGCTCACCATGCAGACCAAGCTGGTCAACGTGCTGGTCGAAGCGCGCCGCAAGGAACTCACCGCCACCAAGCGCCGGATCGAGCACAAGCGCGGTGACCTCAACGGTAACGGCAGCAGCGGCAGTCAACTTCAGTAGACAGACGCGATTTGTCGCGGCGGGTGACGTGCGTTTATGACGCTCCGGTCACCCGCGCGACACCGCGTCTCCTGAAGGGAGGTCATTCATTATGCGAGCACCACGTCTGTTCCAGATTGGTCAAATTCAATCCAACCTGTTTTCACGCGGCGATCTGATCGTCCTCGGCGGCGTGGCCGTCGTGGTCTACTTTGGCGTGCGGCTGGCCTTTGCCGCGCCCGCCGTCGTCACCGGGCCAGAAATCTCGCTCGATCCGTCAGCGCTGCCCTGGTATGCCGCCCTTTCGATTGCGCGCATGGCGGCGGCCTACGTGCTGTCGCTGCTGTTCGCGCTGACTTACGGCTGGATCGCTGCGCACAGCCTGCGGGCACAGCGCGTCATGCTGCCGCTGCTCGACATCTTGCAGAGCATCCCCATCCTGTCGTTCCTGCCAGTCGTGCTGCTCAGTCTGACGGCGATTCTGCCGCAGGGCATCGCTATCGAGCTGGGCGCGGTCATCCTGATTTTCACCAGCCAGGTCTGGAACCTCGTGTTCGCGTGGTATCAGTCGCTGATCACGATCCCGAATGAACTGCGTGAGGCGAGCGCGACCTTCCGCTTCAATAGCTGGCTCAGTTTCAAGACGATGGCGCTGCCCTTCGCCGCCAACACGCTGATCTGGAACAGCATCATGAGTTGGGCAGGCGGCTGGTTCTTCCTGATGGCCGCCGAGATTTTCACGGTCGGCAACCGCGATTTTCGCCTGCCGGGACTAGGCGCGTATCTGCAAGCCGCCGCCAATCAGGGCGACCTGAAATCGATTCTGCTCGGCATCGGCACGCTGGTACTGGTGATTATTCTGTTCGACCAACTGCTGTGGCGACCGCTGCTGGCGTGGGCGGATCGCTTCAAAATCGAGATGGTCAGCAATCAGGATGCGCCGACCTCGTGGTTCTACGATCTGCTGGTCGGTTCGCATATCATGACGTGGTTGAGCGAGCACGTGCGCCGTCCGGCAACGGATCGCATCGACAACACGCTGCTCAACCGCTATCCGGTACGCCCCGGCACAGCGAGTCGGGCGAGTGGGCGCAACTGGGTCGGCGTCATTGTCAGTCTAATCGTCGTGGTGGCGCTGGTCTACGGGATTTATCTGGCCGTGAGCCTGCTGGCAACCCTCAATCTCAGTCAGTGGGGGCAAATCGGCATCGGCTTGCTGGCGACGCTCTTTCACGTCGCGGCGGCGCTCGGAATCACCATGCTCTGGACGATCCCGGTCGGAGTGCTGATCGGCACGAATCCGCGCGCGGCGAAAATCTTGCAACCGATTGTGCAAATCCTCGCCTCGATCCCGGCAACGGCGATTTTCCCGGTGATCGTGCTGGCGCTGGTCAAGCTCTCCGGCGGGATGACCGTCGCGGCGATTGTATTGATGCTGATGGGCACACAGTGGTACGTGCTGTTCAACGTGATTGCCGGGACGAACGCCATCCCGCAGGATATGAAATACACCACTACGCTCCTTCAGATTAAGGGCTGGGAGCGCTGGCGCACGCTGATTTTGCCCTCGCTGTTCCCCTACCTGATCACGGGCGCGATTACGGCCAGCGGCGGCGCGTGGAACGCCAGCATCGTCGCGGAGTACGTGGTTTTCAATGGACAAACCCTGCAAACCTCAGGGATCGGCGCAGTGATCGCGCAGGCGACGGCGGCGGGTAACTTCGCGCTGCTGCTGGCAGGTACGCTCACGATGATTGTCACCGTCGTCTGCATTAACCGCTTTATCTGGCGGCGGCTGTATCGGTTGGCGGAAGAAAAGTATCGGATGGAGTAAACCAACATGGCGACTCAAGCACTCGTGCAACTGGAACACGTGACGCAGGCTTACGGAAAGCAGAAATTTGTCGCTGTCCATGACGTGAACCTCTCAGTCACGGAAGGCGAGTTTGTGGTGCTGCTTGGCCCATCCGGGTGCGGGAAAAGCACGCTGCTGCGCATCATCACTGGCTTGCAGAGTCCGAGCGAAGGCCGCGTACTGTATCGCGGCGAACCCGTGATCGGCGTGAATCCGCGCGCGGCGATTGTCTTTCAGACCTTCGCGCTCTTTCCCTGGCTGACCGTGCAGGAAAACGTCGAGATCGCGCTCAAAGCGCGCGGCGTACCGGAGGAAGAACGCACCAGGAAAGCCCTGCCCCTGCTCGATAAAGTCGGTCTGGATGGCTTCGAGACGGCCTATCCGCGCGAGCTATCGGGCGGGATGCGCCAGAAGGTCGGCTTCGCGCGGGCGATGGCGGTCGAGCCGGAACTGCTCTGCCTCGACGAGCCGTTCTCGGCGCTCGACGTACTGAGCGCGGAAAGTCTGCGCGGTGAACTGCTCGAATTGTGGATGCACGGCGACATCCCGACCAAGCTGATCCTGATGGTGACGCACAACATCGAGGAAGCGATTCTGCTGGCCGACCGGATTGTGCTGATGGACAAGGGGCCGGGGCGCGTCGTCGGCGATTTCAAAGTGCCGCTGCCGCGTCCGCGCCAGCGTAAAGACCCGGCCTTCATCGAGGTCGTCGATAAGGTTTACGCGACCCTGGCAGGTCAGACGCAGCCGGAGCACATCGAGCTTGGCTCCGCGCCGGGCGAACCGGGCAAGACGCGCCGCCTGCCCAAAGTCAACATCAACGAGCTAACCGGCCTGCTGGAGCATCTCGACGAGATTCCCGGCGACAAGACCGACATTTACAAGCTCGCCAGCGAGCTTGGCCTCGACTCGGATCGGCTGCTGCAATTGACCGAGTTCGCCGAGCTTCTGAGCTTCGCCCACGTCGCGCAGGGCGATATTTCGCTGACGGCACTCGGTCAGACCTTCGCGGAGGCGGGGATTCTCGCGCGCAAGGGCATTCTGGCGACACGCCTGAAGCGGCTGCCGCTGTTCAAGTGGATTCTCTCGCTGCTCAACGCGGCCAATGAGCACCGGATCGACTGGGACGTGACTCTGGCGGCGCTCT
>DASZXN010000446.1:0-4896 GCA_035545875.1 Phototrophicaceae bacterium | reverse complement strand
GGTCGGGAAAATATCGCGCATGGCGGCGTTGAGCGGCAGGGTTCCGGCGCGGCGATGCGGGAAAAGCAGCGTCAGCACGACCTGTTCATTCGGCTCGTCATCCTCGACTGCCGTAACCGCAGGCGACCACTCGTCGCCGATCTCGGCTTCCAACTCGACCTGTTCCGGCGAAAGCACGTCAGGATCGTAATCGGCAGGAGCGTAACGCAGGATGTCAGGCGTGGTCTGGACTTCGGGCGGTTCGAGGCGTTGCAGGAACCAGAGAACGGTGTTGAGTGGGCCAACTTCGTCAAAGCGGTTGTCACGGTTGAGGGCATCGTTCATACAGAAGATTTGCAGTTCCTGCGGCACGTTGCCGAGTCCGCCAATCTGCTGGAGGATGTCCTCGGTACTGAGCGGGCCGCCAGAGGCCATATCGAGGACGGCTTCGGCGAGGTTGAGATAGCCCTCGTTGACCTCGACCATCAGATCGCGCGGGAACCATTTGCCCGCCACGCTGACCAGATCGCCCGTTTCACGCAGCTTGTCGGTCATCCGCTCGATGATCAGGTCGTGATTTTCGCGGATGATCTGATTTGCATCGAGATCAGGCAGGCCGGGGAAGCTCTCGCCCGCGCTGTCATCGCTCAACTTGTGGGGCGTTTTCAGATCGGACGCAAATTCGCGCGTCGAATGATCGTCGAACTCGACCTGAATCACGCTGAAATCGCCGTAATCTGGATTCGTGCCGGGGCGCAGTTTGACGACTTGCGCGGTGGCATGATCGAGCGCCGGAAACATGATCGTTTGACCGACGGTGTAGGAATCGGCTGGTTTATAAAGGTGAACGTCTTTGTAGCGTTCCTGCAAAGCGGCTTTTTCAGTTTCCAGCCGCTGGTCGATGAGGGCGTGCGCGAGTTCGTCGATGCTTAAAGGGGTTTCTCGTTCGAGGAGGAGTCCCGTCAGGTATTCAACGTCTTCATTCGTTACAAAGAAGTCACGCGCCCATTGATGGCTCGGCAACAAGTCGAAACGCCTCCGATTAATTCGCGTGGGGATGGTAAGTTAAGAGTGCGAAGTCAAAATCAAAGATCACAACCAAAATTATACTTTATATGAATGTGACATTGCAAGCGTACAATCGTCTGAGTGCGTCTGTGAAAGGCCGAGACCAACTGCCTGAAAGTCGCGTTACAGCGGCGATGCGCACCTGAAATTTTCACTGCGGCTGATGAAAATGCTCCGTTGACCCTGTGACCTGCCTCAGTTATACTTGACCCTTGTGATTCGACCTTTTTAAGCAGGAAAACAGCAAATGTCAACCAAGCGGACTTATCAGCCGAAAATTCGCCGCCGCGCGCGTGTACACGGGTTTCGTCAGCGTATGGCGACTGCCAACGGGCGTAAGGTGTTGAAGCGTCGTCGTCAGCAGGGGCGGCATGAACTGACCGTTCAGCCGGTGCATGTGAAGAAGATCAACTGGAACGCTCATTGAGACGCTGCGCCGGACTGAGGATTTTCAGCGTTTGCGGCAGGTCGGTGTAACGCAGTCACACCGGCTGCTGGTGTTAAGTATTGCCACGAACGAACTGGCGCATAATCGTTATGGATTCATCGTCAGCAAGCAGCTTGGCAAGGCAGTGACGCGCAATCGAATTCGACGGCGGTTGCGCGAAGTCGTACGGGCGCTTGACCCGCAGCTCAAGTCCGGCTTTGATGTGGTGCTGATTGCTCGCCGACCGATGGCGGAAGCCGAGCAACCATTTGACGTGTTGACTCGTACAGTAAGTGATTTATTCCGCCGGGCTGAGTTGTTTTAAAGGGAAGTGCCGTGAAAACCGTTGTGCTGGCGCTCATTCGCTTCTACAAGCGATTTATCTCACCTGCCCTACCATCTGCGTGTATTTATGAGCCGACCTGCTCGGTGTATACCTATCAGGCCATCGAAAAGTATGGCGTGATCAAGGGTGGGTGGCTGGGGATCAAGCGCATTGCGCGCTGCCACCCGTTCCATCAGGGCGGCTATGACCCCGTTCCGTAGTTCAGGAGTATCGAACACTGTGGCGTTTTTCAGGCGATTGAGAGTTATCGGCGTGCTGGCCGCGATAACGGTATTGGCGGCGGCATGTGCCAGCTTACCCGCCGATTCAAGCTGGGGTAGTACCAGCCTATTTGATTCCAAGATTCTCCTGGCTTTCAGCGATCACGTCGTCGAAGTCGATCCAAGCAATGGGCTGGCGCTCAAATCGCACGACGCCAGCGGGACGGTGCGCAATGACGATACAGGCAAGGCGCTCGACTGGCTGACGCAGGTCAATGCCAACAACGTAACCTACCATTTCTACACGCATCCGGTGCAGACGGATGACAAAACGCTGATCGCCGCCGCGTACGAGAACAAACTGTTCCAGATTGATCTGAACTCGTCGGTCGTGGCGGACACGACCGGAATTACCGTTCCGGGCAATGTGGTCGGCGACCCACTGCTGACGGACAAGTTCCTCTACGTGCCGTTGAGCAATGCCGGAGTGGTAGCACTGGATCGCAGCAAGCTGGCCTCGCCGCCTGTGTGGACGTTCGACGCGGACGGCAATAAAGGCGTCTGGGCACAGCCGCTGGTGTCGGCAGACGGCAGCACGCTTTACGTCGCGTCGATGGATCACAACCTGTACGCGCTCGACGCGGCGACAGGCAATCAGAAGTGGAAAGCGCCCGTCGATTTGGAAGGCGCGGTGGCTTCAACGCCCGTTTTCAATGCAGATAAGACGGCGCTGTATGTCGGCAGCTTCGGCAATAAGGTGTTCAAGATTTCCCCGGATGACGGCAGCATTATCGCCCAGTACAGCACCAATAACTGGGTATGGGGATCGCCCACCGTCGTCGGCGATATGGTCTACGCGACTGATCTGAGCGGCTACGTCTATGCGCTGCAAGATACGGGCAGCGCTCTGAAAGAGGTCTGGGCGCAGAAAGTCGCCAACGGCGCGATTCGCATGAGTCCCTACGTCTCTGGCGATACGATTGTCGTCGGCTCGGCTGACCAGAACGTCTACTGGTTGAGCGCGAAAGACGGCAGCACTACCTTCAGCCGCCCGACGCAGGGGCAGGTGCTTGCGAACATTCTGCCAATCCCGGCGAGTGGCAGCATCACCGAACCGATCATTATCGTCAGCACGATTGCACCGTCGCAACAGCTCGTGGCGTTCACCCTGACGAAGGGTACCAGCCTCTGGGCTTATCCGAGTTCGTGAGGAGCGCGCCCCTATGGATTTTATTCTCAATCCGTTTGTCACCCTGCTGACTTTCCTGTACTCCGTGTTCAATCACGACATGGTGCTGGCAATTGTCGTGTTCACGGTGCTGATCCGTTTGCTGACGTTCCCGCTGACGGCACAGCAGCAGCGCTCTTCGGCAGCCATGCAGCAGCTTCAGCCGGAAATGAAGAAGCTGCAAGAGCGCTACAAGAACGACCGCGAGAAACTGGCGCAGGAGCAGATGCGGCTCTACCGCGAATACGGCATCAATCCGCTCGGCGGCTGTCTCCCGCTGATCATTCAGTTCCCGATTTTCATCGCGCTCTATGAAGCGATTATTCACGCGCTGGCAACCACGCCGCTGCAATTGCTCGACCTGTCCGGTCGTCTGCTGGTTCCCGGCCTGAGCACGGTCGTACCGATGGATAATATGTGGCTGGGCATGAACCTCTCGCTCGCGCCGAACTTCGCCTCCGGGTCAATTCTCCCGATCCTGCTGCCGGTGCTGGTGGTGGCGACGACGTGGTTGCAGTTCCGCGTGACGATGCCGCCGCCCGCGCCGCCGAACGCCGACGGCAAGCAGGATCAGGCGCAGGCGATGTCGCAGTCGATGGGCACGATCATGCCGCTGATGTACGGGTTCTTCGCGCTGTCGTTCTCGGTTGGTTTGTCGATCTACTTCATCGCGTCGAACACGATTGGTATCATCCAGTATGCCCTGATGGGCAAGGCCGACTTCCGGCGCGCGTTTGGCCTCAAACCCAAGCCGACGGATAAGCCAGCGGTCAAGCTCGAAAGCCGTACCAGCAAGACAACCAAAGTGTCGAGCAACGGCAAAGAGAAGCCCACTCAGAAAGCCGATAAAGCCAAGGAATAGCTTGCGGTTGGGGTTGGCGCGCAAGTGCGCCGCGAGGATGGGACACACACCCATCCTCGTTCCAATTAGTGTGTGCGCGATCAACGGGTTTATTCGCACGGATCAGCGCATCCGTTTTCTGTTAAGGAACTTTCGATGAACACAAATAAATTTGTCGAGACGACAGGCGAAAGTGTCGAGGAAGCGATTGCGAAGGGTCTCGCTGAATTAGGCGTTGGCCCGACTGAGGTCATTGTCGAAGTACTGGAAGAACCGGTTCGGGGGGTGTTTGGGCTAGGATCGCGTCCGGCGAAGGTGCGCTTGCAACTGCTGATGATCCCAAAACCGCCCGCGCCGCCGCCTGCGCCGCCGACACCCGCGCCGCCTGCGCCTGCTCGCGAAGAACGGCGTGCCGAACAACCGCGCCGCGCCGCGCCGCCGAAACCTGCGGTCAATGACGAAGCGGAGGACGAGGCAGAAGCCGCGCCGCCGACCAGTCGCGCGCGCAAACCTGCCAGCGATTACGAGGTCAGCGAGGAAGATACGCACGTGCTGGTCGAGGCCGATGAAGTCGCGGAAGCCGATCAGGATGACGAAGCGCAGATCGCCAAAGTGGTGCTGACCGAGATTCTCGAAAAGATGGATATTCAGGGGCGAATCGTCGTGCGGCGCGCGCGCCCCGGCGAACCCGGCGAAGCTGTTCCCTGGGTACTCGACGTGATGGGCGGCAACCTCAACCGCCTGATCGGTCGGCGTGGCGAAACACTGGCTTCACTGCAATACATCACGCGCCTGATCACCAGCCGC
>DASZXN010000445.1:0-6425 GCA_035545875.1 Phototrophicaceae bacterium | reverse complement strand
CAATCACGATCAAGAGGAGCGCCCACCAGTTGGTCGGCATACTCGCCAGAATCACCAGCGATGAGATCACGCCGACAGCGGCCAGCACCTCCGCGATGCCTGTACCCGGAATATGAAAAGCGGTTACGCTCAACCAGAGGCCAACAATCAGGATTAAATAGACTAAATTTGGGTCGATGGGCATACTGCACCCCGATGATAGACTGCATCCTGACTCTATTATAGTCGATTGCGCGGTGCGCTTACGCCCTACAAATGTGGGGGGCATGAGAGTGCAATCATGAAGGTGTCTAAAGGTTCGCGGGTGTCATTGATGCGAGCGCTGTAAATGTAGGGGCGCAGCGTGCCGCGCCCATGCGCATCAATGTAAGGTTCTATCGCACCGCCGTCGCTCGCGCCGCCCGACGCTCGAAGCGTCGGGCTAGTCAACCCAAGCCTGCTGAAGCAGGCTGGTGAACCTGGATGAACGGTGATCCGCCCGCTTCAGCGGGCTTGAATTCCTAGCCGGAGGCTTCGAGCCTCCGGCGATGCAAGCGGAATCGCTCCTCAAATTGTCTTTGCTCCTTTCTTTGCGTCTTTGCGTCTTTGCGTTGATGCTTTTCTTTAGTTTTAGACACACTCATGCTGCGATTTGGATCGCTGGCAGCGGTTCACGATTGGGCGTAGAGTGAACATAGAACAATATCTGTAGCAGCAGATCGAGAGTCGCAAATGGCGAATACGCAATCCGACGTGCAGGATTCCGGGACTGCCGTCCTCGTGGCGACGATTCTGGCGTCGAGCATGGCCTTCATCGATGGCTCGGCGCTCAACGTCGCTGCCCCGGCGCTGCAAGCCGATCTCAACCTGAACGGCTCGCAATTACTGTGGGTCGTGAACGCCTATTTGCTCTTTCTTTCAGCGCTGATCCTGCTGGGCGGCGCGCTCGGCGACCGCTACGGACGCAAGCGCATCTTCATGATCGGCATCGTCGTGTTCTCGTGCGCGTCGATGGCCTCCGGCCTCGCCCAAAGCGCTGACTTCCTGATCCTCACCCGCGCGCTTCAGGGCATCGGCGGGTCGCTGATGGTTCCCGGCAGCCTGTCGATCATCACGGCCTATTTCCCCGCCGAGCGGCGCGGCAGAGCGATTGGCACGTGGTCAACCTTCAGCACGATCACGACGATTGGCGGCCCGATTCTGGGCGGATTTCTGGCCTCGCATGGGCTGTGGCGGGTGGTCTTTTTCATCAACGTGCCGCTGGCCGTGATCGCCCTGTTCACGCTGATCAGGCATGTCCCGGAAAGCCGCGACGAGAACGCCCCGCCGCGTCTCGACTACCTCGGTGCGCTGCTGGCGACGCTCGGCCTTGCCGGGATCACCTTCGGCTTTCTGCAAGCGCCCAATTCCAGCCTGAGCGATCCGCTGGTGATCGGGACGCTGATCGGCGGCGTGATTGCCTTGATTCTATTTGTGCTGGTCGAGGCGCGCAGCGATCACCCGATGATGCCGCTCAACCTGTTTCGCTCGCGGACGTTCAGCGGCACGAACGCGCTAACCTTGTTCCTCTACGCGGCATTGGGTGTCGTCCCGTTTTTTCTGACGCTCAATCTGATTCAGGTGCAGGGCTATACGGCAGACATCGCCGGGTTCATCTTCCTGCCGTTCACAATTCTGCTGGCGCTGCTCTCGCGCTGGTCAGGCGGACTGATTGATCGGGTTGGCGCGCGCCTGCCGTTGATCGTCGGGCCAGCGATTGCGGCGGTCGGCTTTGGCCTGCTGGCGCTGCCGGGATTAACCGACGGGCCAAGCCAATTCTGGACAACCTATTTTCCGGGGATCGTGGTGCTGGGCATCGGCATGGGCATCACGGTCGCGCCGCTGACCACCGCCGTGATGGGAGCGGCACCGCAAGCAAACAGCGGCACAGCTTCCGGCATCAACAACGCGGTCGCGCGTACAGCCAGCGTGCTGGCGCTGGCGATGGTCGGCGCGCTGGCGATCAGCGTGTTCACGGCGAACCTCGATGGCCGCGCCGCCGCGCTCAACCTCTCGGCGCAGAACCGGAGCGCCCTGCACGCACAGGCGAACAACCTCGGCGCAGCACAAGTGCCGAGTGATTTATCCGGCGCTTCGGCGAGCGCGGTGGGGCAGGCGATCCGGCTGGCGTTTGTCGATACCTTCCGGCTGATCGCGGTGATTGGGCTGGCGCTCGGCTTCATCAGCGCGATTATGGCGGCGATCCTGGTCGAAAACCGTCCGAAACCGCCGGATGAGCCGCCTGAGCGCTGACCGACGACGGATCGCCTTCCTTGCGGAAGTCGAGCGCTGAATTGCGCGAATTGTCTGAAAAACCGCTCACCCAGGCTTACACGTCGAGCAGGAGGGGCAGATTGAGCGACCAGGCGCGATAGAGCGCGCGGAAAAAAGTCTTGAGTTCGCTGATGGTGCGGTCGTCGCTGTCCAGATGGCGCATCTGGAAGGGGTACTGCTGGGCGATCTCCTCGGTACTGAGGGCGTGATTCATGATCTGGACGATCTGCGCCGTTTCCAGATCGCGCGGGATAGCGTTGAAGAAGAGCAGCAGCACGCCTGCGTGCGCGGGCTGGATCGTGCCGAGCAGAAAGACCATCTCGAAAACCTGGTCGGCGGTCATGACGAACTCGCTCATGTCGCGCCCGGCGACACGGCGTTCCTCGAAATAGGCTTCACTGGCACGCAGCGGTCGTACCGACGCGCCGTCGTAGCCGAGTTCCTGAATGCCCTGACGGAGCAGCAGCCAGATCAGCGGTTGCTCGAGTCCCGGCAGTTGGTCGAGCAGCCAGCGCTCCGCCGCCGCCGAGATCGGATACTCGATCTGGTCGATGCAGCCGAACGGCTCGCCTTTGCGATTCGCGGGGCAGCCGACGCAGTAATGCTCCAGCGGATCAAGCTCAGCGGCCTGATCGAGCATCTCCTGAACGACGATTACGCGGTTTTCTTCTTCGCCCTCGCGGTTGCTGCGCGTGAACTCGAACCCCATCTGGCTCGGCGGACGCTGATCGCCGTTGACACGAAAGAGGCGAATCACTTCCTCGGCGCGCGCCCGCGCCTTAAGCCGTTCGAGGATGCCCTCGGTCGTCAGGGTTTGCTTGGGCACGCAGTCATAATCGATGATGTAGTCGATTGCCATTCGCGAATCTCAATCGATTGGTTTGCTCAATGGGGGAATTATAGCGGGTTGTGGAGGTGTTTTTGTAGGGGCGCAGCGTACTGCGTCCCATAGACACCAAGTTAAGGTTGAATGCCGCGTTTTGCGCTTCCCGCCCGACGCCGCAAGCGAAGCGGCAGCATCGGGCGAGCAAATCAAGCCCGCTTTGGAGGGCTGATCAAGGGTCATGCGGATTCGTCAGCCTGCTGAAGCAGGCTTGGGTTTCGTAGCCCGACGTTTTGAACGTCGGGCGGCACAAGCGATCATGTCCGTGAAAATGGCTTAAGTTGATGCGCATGGGGCGCACAGCTATGCGCCCCTGCCCACTCATTTATGGCAAGCCCGTGATTTCAGTCGCCACCGGGTTGCGGCGTCGGCGTCGGGAACGCCTCCTCGGTCGAGATCACAATGCCGGTAGACTGCGGCACGGGCGGCGCGACGAAGTTCGGGTTGGAGGTGATGCCGTTCAGGTCAAACAGGAACGGGCTGTTCGACGGCACGAGCGCGACGCGAATGTTGGGCGCGACCGACTGAATGTACTGGTACTGGATCAGCGACGGGTTGGCGGCAATCTGCTCGCTGACGAGCCGGAGCGCTTCGGCCTGTGCCTGCGCCTTCAGGACAATCGCCTGCGCATCGCCCTGCGCAATCGTGATCGCCGCGTCACGCTGACCAGCCGCCTGCGCGCGCAACTGCTCGGCTTCCTGTTCCTTCTGCTGGACGACAATCGCCGCCTGCTGCGCCGCCTGATCCGCCGCGATCTTGTCTTCAATCGCCTGCGTGAACTGCGCCGAGAAGTTCAGGCCGCGCAGATCGACCGCGTTGAGGTTGAAGCCTTCGGTGGCGAACTGCTGCTGCATTTGCTCGTTGATCTGCTGCTGCATGGCGTTGCGGCCTTCGCCGTAGATCGCGTCAGCGCGGAAGGTCGCCACGACGTTGCGGACGACGGTGCGCGAGGTCGAACGAATATAGGTGTCGTAGCCCTGCGGCCAGCGCGTATAGACCTGATTGGCTTTGGTGGGGTCAATCGCGTAGAAGATCGTCACGTCGAGCTTGACATCCTGCCCGTCGATGGTGGTCGCATCCACCGAGTCATCGCCGCCGACTGCGCCCTCCTGCGCGTTGGAGGACATGGTGTATTCCTGTTGATTGAGCGGCAGGATGTTCACCTGCTCGATCACAGGGACGATGATGTGCGTGCCGGACGTGCGCGGGTTTTCCAACTGCCCGCTGAGGGTGTTAAAGACGACAGCAATTTCAGTCGGCTGAACGATCAGGATGCCTTGACTGATCACGCTGAAGACGAGGCCGACAACTAAGCCAACCAACGCCAGCACGATACTATTCCGAATCGGTCGCCCCTGTGATGCCGAAAGCACCACGAGCGCGATTCCGCCTAAAAAGACTAAAAATCCTAACAGGGAGACTGCGCCAAGAACTGAACTAATTCCCATAGCTACCTCGAAGCCCAGATTCAACGGACGCCATTATAACACGCGGGAGCCGCTTTGCTTCAGACGCACGCGCCCGTCCAGTCGATGGATAGATTCAGGGTCATCGGATCAAATTTCTGTTTGGGTCATAAAAGGTGAACGGGGTTTCGTAGGGACGGCATGAATGCCGTCCGCGACAACGGACGCGATCCATCGCGTCCCTACGATTCCTGATGACCCTGTGTGACTTTCAATCGCATTTTGATGCGATGACCCTGTGGATAGATTTGCTTTTCGCAGCTTAGGGTATAAAATACACTAAATCTGGAGGGCTATGCCTGATTCGACGATTGCGTTCCGCTTTTTCAGCGTGCCGATCTACAGCCTCGCGCTGACGGTTGGGATCATCCTGAGCATTGGGATCGGCATCCGGCGCTCAAGGCTGCGTGTGGGTACGGTGATTGACCTGAGCCTCGGCGCGGGCGTGGGTAGCGTGATCGGCGCGCGCATCGCGCACGTGCTGCTCAACTGGCCGTACTTCGCGGACAACCTGAACGAGGCCCTGCATCCGAGCGCGGGCGGCCTCGACTGGCATGGCGCGGTGATTGGCGGGCTGATCGGGCTGGCGCTGGTCGCGGCGGTGCGCCGCCTCAAGCTCCGCGATTTGCTCGATACGCTCTCGCCTGCGCTGCCGCTGCTGGCGCTGGCGGGCTGGTTCGGCTGCTGGGCGGCGGTCTGCGGTTACGGCGCGGAAGTCAGCACACTTGCTTACTATCCGGCCTTCGCGGTCGCGGAGACGCGCGACGTGTACGGCATTATCGCGCCGCGCTACAACACGCAGCTTTTCGGGATGGCGCTGGCCTTCGTCGTGCTGATCGTCAGCTTTGCGCTGATCCGGCTCGGCTGGCTCAAATATCGGCGCTTCTGGGGACTGCTGGCGCTCTTGAGCGCGGGCATGTTCGTGATCGGCTTTTTTCGCGGCGATTACGCGCTCGACATCGCGGGTCTGCGCGCCGATCAGGTACTCGATGTCGTCTTTTTTCTATGGGGTCTTGGTTTAAGCCTGTATCCCAAAGGTGAAGGTTCGTCTTCACCGCAGCCATCGGATCGTGAAATGCGAGGAGAGACAAACTCAGCATGAAAGTTCGTGGAATTGAATTGAACGTCAAAGTCACGGGCGCGGAGGACGGGATTCCCTTCATCTGGGCACATGGCCTGATGTCGAGCATGGCCGCCGATGATCTGGTTTCCTGGATCAAGTGGGATCAGTTGACCGACATCCTCAAGCTGGTGCGCTACGATGCGCGTGGACATGGGCTGTCGGAAGCGACCGCCGGGCTGAATGATTATCACTGGTCGTCGCTCGCTCAGGATATGCTCGCGCTGGCTGATCAGATGGGTTTCGATCAGTTCGTCGCGGGCGGGCAGTCGATGGGCTGCGCCACCTCGATCTACGCGGCGCTGGCCGCCCCGGAACGGCTCAAGGGGCTGGTGCTGATGAACGTCCCGACGGCGTGGGAAACGCGGGCGGCGCAGGCAGGTATCTATGGGCAAATGGCCGACATTATCGAGGCCAAAGGGATCGCGTCGCTGCTTACGATGATGCAGCAGCAGGCAGCTCCAATGGCGACCAACTGGGTGAGCGAAGCCTACCCGGAGATGATCACGAACTTCGGCGAGCATTTTAAGCACATCGACCCGCAAGCGCTGGTCACGACCCTGCGCGGCGCAACACTCACCAATCTGCCGCCGCCGGAGCAGTTGGAAGCGATCCACACGCCCGCGCTGATCCTCGCCTGGACGGACGATCCGGGGCATCCGGT
>DASZXN010000444.1:0-6098 GCA_035545875.1 Phototrophicaceae bacterium | reverse complement strand
CGGCTCTGCACGGCGGACGGCTCGTGCTCGAACAGCGTGATCACGGTCGTGTATTTCCCGGCAGCGAACAGCAGCCAGTGTTTGGCGCTGAAATGCTCGACACGGCGGTCGATCAGGCTGCTGCCCTGCATGAGCGTCGAGAAGTCGTTGAGGATCGGCGCGATCCGCGCAGGTGGGATGTCAAACATACCGAGCGTATCGACGAACATGCCGCTCTTGTTGTGGTAGATCAGGAAGCCAATCGCCTTGCCCATGTAGGCTTGACGAATGCCGAAGGTTTCGCCCTGCCGCCCCTGAACGAGCGCCGCGTCGTTCTGGTGCATGGCTTCGTCGGCCAGCCTTAATTTTGCATTGTGATGGGCATAAACAGCGTTGAACTGCTCGCGGTTGATTTTGCCCTGCGCAAATTCTTCGAGCAGAAGCTCGATTTTCTGATGCGTCTCCTCTTTGTAAGCCTCGATTTTATCGGCGTCCTGCGATGGCATAGTCCCGTCTCCCATGCTGTTGAAATTGATCATAGCATGGGGGCAAATGGGCAAAAGTTAACGTCTCCTCATTTTCGTACAGGCAGAATAGTTATAAAACACTAACCTTGCGACAATGATTTCATGACGAATTTCATGGTATCTTAAGTCTACAGATTAAAGGCGGTATTATGAATATTCTTGTCCTTCCCGCAGATGCTCAATCGCTGGTCAACTATTTGTACAGCAGTTCGATGAGCAGTTCGCGCACGCTCGACACGCTCTATCATGTCTGCCCGCGCGAAATGCACATTCAGGAAACGCTGCGCTGGCTGATCGAGAACGATTACGTGTACCAGGACGGCGCTGCCTACGATCTGACCGCGCTGGGAATGCGCGCGGCGCAGGAAGCACAGCACCGCACGCAGATCGCGGGGCCGGTATCGGCGCAGAACGGGCAGTCCGACATCCCAACCGCCGATCTCCACCCGCTGCGCACGCACACCAGCCCGTTGCAGCAGCAGGCGGCGGAAGTCAATTATCTGCTCGCTTTCGAGAACCCGACCGACGCGCTGCCCATCCCGATTCTGGACGGCGACACGATTGGCCGCCAGACCGACACGACCATCAACCTGACGCACGACAACTTTATCAGCGGGCATCACTGCCGCTTCAGCGTGCAGATGGAGGATAATCGCCTGCACCTCTCCATCGAGGATTTGGGCAGCCGCAACGGAACGTTCGTCGATGGGCAGCGGCTCGAACCCGGCCAGATCACCGAGCTTGAGCACGGCAGCCGCATCGAAATGGGTCACACGCTGCTGATCGTGGTGAAAATCCCCTACTAATTGTTTAAAATTCCCCTTCTATCCCCGACCCTTTCTTCCACGCAAGGCGGGTGTCCCAACAAGTTGGGAGAAAAGGAGAAGAACGACCGGATGCGGATATAGCATCAGGCGATGTTTTGCGGCTTAAAAATTGATTGTCCTCACGAATACTTCTGTGGTATGCTCCGAATTGAGACACATCATGTCCAGATGTTGAGGGGAAAATCCCTCGAAAAGATGTCAGCCCAATGGACGTTTTTGCGCTCCCTCAAAATACCGAAAATCTGCTCCTCTATCTGCTGAAAACGCCTGAGCACGACAAACGCAGCATCGAAATCCTGCATGAAATGCCCAACTTCGAGGCGGCGGTCGCGTGGCTAACGGAAAATGGCTGCGCCTACGAGTATGAAGGCAGCTTTGAACTGACGCTCGCGGGGATGAACGCCGCCCGTCAGGTGCAGAACTGGCACGAGACGACCACCCACATCTACCAGAACGACCCCGCTGACTACGAGCCGCGTCCGGTGGTGATGCCGCTGATCGATTCACACCCGCTGCGCACCCCGCGCCGATCCGGGCATAACGATCAAACCATGCGTTATTTACTGGTGCTGGAAAAACCGTCGAACGTGCTGCCGATCCCCGTGCTCGATGGCGACGTGCTGGGGCGCGACGAGGCCGACATCACGCTGGCAGACGAGTACATCAGCGGCCAACACTGCCGCTTCAGCCTCAAACACGTGGACGAGCGCGTGATTCTGTGCGTCGAGGATTTGGGCAGCCGCAACGGAACCTTCCTCAACAAGCGCCGTCTCGAACGCGGTCAGCTTGTGCCGCTCGATCACGGCAGCCGCCTTCAGGTCGGCGGCACCCTGCTGAAGATTGTGAAAATCCCGGACTAGAGGTGCAGCAGCTTCCTGATCCGCCCCCAGAGCGTCGGTTCGGGCGGCACGACATCCGCGCCTTTGGGGTCGGGCAAATGCCCCGCGTGCGCTTCCTGCTGCTCCAGATTGTAGGTTTCGAGCGTCGCGTGCTTCTGCTGGGCGATCTTCTGATGCTCGGCTTCCTGATTCGTCTCGGCCTGACGGCGATAGAATTCCTCGTTCATGGCTCCGCCCCCTCAATCTCGCTGCTTCTGGAGAACTGTCTCACTGATTCCCTATTGTAACGTAATTTGCGCGCGCGCGTAAAACCCGCAGTTGGGAACACATTTGGAACAAATCCCATCCGTCCAGCGTCATTAGGGCAGATAAGGAGAGTTTGCCATGAAAATTCTGAGAATAACCCTGCTTACCTTGTTCGCCGTTTTACTGGTCGCGTCGAGCGTCTCGGCGCAGGAGCTTCCGCCCTGCGTTCCGCCGCCCTGCGCGCAGGGTCAGGTCTGCCCGATGTATGCCTGCCCGATCCGTCCGCCGGGAGGCGTCGTCACCGACCCGGAATCGCTGAGGATCGATTTTCACCGCGTCACGGTGAAGATCGAGAACCAGATCGCTCACACGACCATCGACATGAAATTTGAGAACGATGGCAACACGCAGGCTGAAGGCACGTGGATTTTCCCGGTGCCGCTCGGCGCGTCGGTGGACAGCCTGACCATGTACATCAACGACCAGCCGATTAAGGCGCAGGTGCTCGACGCCAACGACGCGCAGGCGCAGTACGACGCGATTGTGCGCCAGTACCGCGATCCGGTGCTGCTGAAGTACGTCGGCACCCAGGCGATTCAAGCCAACATCTTCCCGATCCCGCCGGGAGAATCGCGCCGCATCACCCTGACCTACACGCAGGCGCTCGAAGTCGATAACGGCCTGATCCACTACGTGTATCCCTTCAACGTGACCAAGCTCTACGGCGCGCGCCCGGTCGAGGACGCGAGCATCAGCGTCGATGTGACCAGCAACGATCCGGTCAGCAACATTTACTCACCCAGCCACTCGATTGTGATCAACCGCAGCGACGACACGCATTTCAACGTCGGCTGGGAGCAGTCGGATTACATCCCCGATCAGGATTTCAGCCTGTACTACGGCATCGCCAGCAACACCATCAACGTCAATATGCTGACTTACCGCGACAGCGCCAACGCGGACGGTTTCTTCATGATGATGGTGCAGCCGCCGCTGCAACCGCCGCAGGATACCGTCATTGCGCGCGACATCATCGTCGTGCTGGATCAGTCCGGCAGTATGCAGGGCGACAAGTGGAATCAGGCGCAGCAGGCCGCCGATTACGTGCTTCAGCACCTCAATTCCGGCGACCGCTTCAACGCGATCCTGTTCAGCACAGGCTGGCGACTCTACGCCAACAGTCTGCAACCATCGAGCGATGCTTCGAATGCCGTCAACTGGATCGATGGGCAGGATGCCGACGGTGGCACCGACATCAACGGGGCGCTGGCAACGGCACTCAATATGACCGACAAGGAACGTCCGACGACGATCCTGTTCCTGACCGATGGTCTGCCGACCGAAGGTGAAACCGACGCGCAGACGATTCTCAAGAATGTGGACAGCGAGGCCGGATCGAACGTCAGCCTGTTCAGCTTTGGCGTGGGTGACGACGTGAATACCACCCTGCTCGACTCGCTGGCACGCGATCATCACGGCGCGTCGTCCTACGTCCGCCCCAATGAGCGCATCGACGAGGTGGTCGCCAGCCTCTACAGCAAGATCGGCTCGCCGGTGCTGACCAACGTCAAGTTGAGCGTGAGCGGCGATGCCGTGCTGGACACGATGTACCCGTCCACGCCGCTGCCCGATCTGTTCGCGGGCAATCAACTGACGATTGTCGGGCGCTATCACGGCTCGGCGAATAACATCAGCGTGACTCTGAGCGGCGACGTTTCCGGCAAGGATCAGAGTTTCACCTACAGTAATCTGGGGCTGCGCCAGAACGCGGGCGGCGATCCGTTCGTCGCGCGGCTGTGGGCGACCCGGCGCATCGGCGATCTGCTCAACACGATCCGGCTCGACGGCGAAAGCCCCGAACTGGTGCAAAGCGTCGTCGATCTGAGCGTGCGCTACGGCATCATCACGCCCTATACCAGCTTCCTGATCAGCGATCAGGACATTCTCTCGCAGAGCGGGCGGCAGGCGGCGCAGGATAATTTCTCGCAAACCGCCCAGCAGCTTCAGAGTCAGGTGTCGGGCGCGGGCGCGGTTGACGCCGCTTCCGCCGCTGGCAGTTTGCAGGCGGCCAACGCGCCCGCGCCGATGCTGATGGCGATCCCAACCTCGACGGCAGGCGGCATGGGGGGCGCTGCTCCGCAGGTCGCCAACGGGACGGTGATGCAGACGCAGGAAGATCAGCAGGCACAGCAGAACCCGATCCAGACGGTGGGCGACAAGACCTTCCTGTTCCAGAACAACACGTGGACGGACACGACCTTCACACCGGACACGATGACCACGCAGAAAGTCGTCTTCCTGAGCGACGACTATTTCAAGCTGCTGGCGGATAAGCCAGAACTGGCGCAGTATTTCGCCATCGGCGACCACGTGATTGTCGTCCTTGATGGCACGGCCTACGAGGTCACGGCGCAGTAAGGCACTAAAAGAAGGGCGTTCAGTTGAACGCCCCTACAGGCCAGCGGTCAAATGGATACATCGCGGGAGATTGTAGGGGCAGGTTTAAAACCTGCCCTTACGAGAACGAATCTGTACAATTCAGATAGAGATTTTAACCGTAAATGCGGCGATCCACGCGCCGATCCAGCCACGCGACGGCGAGGCGCAGCACGGCCATCAGCGGGAAGGCGATAATCACGCCGACGACATCGGGGACATGCACAGAACTCTCGACCAGCAGAATCAGCCACGCCAGCAGAATCACCGTCACGTAGAGGATCAGGTAGCGCGTCAGTCCCGCGCGATCCAACCGCAGCGCCCGCCCGCTGACGATCCAGACCAGCGCGCCAATCACCAGCCCCAGCGCCAGCCCATCCGTGCCGCCCTGAAGCGCCCGCCAGAGCGGGGTCTCACCGACACTGAGCGGCGAGAGCGGCGTGATGGCGTTGTAGCCGCCATACATTAGCGCCCCGACCAACGCCCCAAGCTGCAAGCTGATCCAGTCGATATTGAGCAGCCGCCCCAGCGCCGATCCCAGTACGAGATAACCAATCGTCAGCGCCGCGCCGACGAGCAGGCTGACTTCCAGCCCGCTCTGAATCATGGCGGCGATCTGGTAGGTGCTGCGCCAGACCAGCGCGCGCAGCCCCAGATAGCCCGCAACGGCGAACATGCCGATCAGCACGAAGGTGATGGCCTGGGCCGCGCGGCGGATCATGGATGTAATCCGGTCACTTGACCCCACCCCCCAACCCCGACTTCAGGGAGGGGGAGAAAACCCAATGCGGCTGCCTCATTTTCATTTTCGGACGACTTCCCACGCGAGATGGTTGATTTCCGGCAGAATCAGCTTTTCGAGCGCGACCTGCACGGCATTCGGACTTCCCGGCATCGAAAAGACGAGCGTTTTCTTGTAGACACCTGCCGTCGCGCGGCTCAACATGGCTGCCGCGCCGACTTCCTGATAGCTGAACATGCGGAACAGTTCACCAAATCCCGGCAGCGTCTTTTCGAGCTTACGCCCGATCACGTCGAAGGTGGTGTCACGCGGACTGATGCCCGTGCCGCCGTTGAACAGGACGATCCGCACGTCGGGCAGCGCGGTCATCTCGTCGAGCGCGGCTTCAACCTGATCCGGCTCATCCTTGATCAACCGATAGGCCGCGACCTTGTGACCGAGTTCGGTCAGTCGCCCCTCGATGAACTGGCGGTTGGTGTCGGTTTCCGGCGTGCGCGAATCG
>DASZXN010000443.1:0-53627 GCA_035545875.1 Phototrophicaceae bacterium | reverse complement strand
CGGCTTGACCTGAGCGCCAGCGTAGAAGAAACCGGTCATCTGCGGCACCCGGACGTGTTCGCGGCAGAGCTTCGGAAAGCTGGACTGCTGCTGGCAATTAACTTCGAGGGCTTCTCGGCGATGGTTCCCGGCAAGCTCTATGAGTACTGGGCAATCGGCGGAGCGCCAATTCTGGTGCTGGGTTACTCGCGCGCGGCGCAAAAACTGGTCGAACAGCATCAACTGGGAAAGCTGCTAGCGTTGGACGACGTGCAGGGCATCGCCAATGCACTGATGTACTACTGCCGCGAATTTGCAGCAAACAAGCCGGTGCGTATATCGCGCGCAGGCGTGCAAAGTTACGACCGCGCGGTACTCACGGCGGCGCTGGTGCAGGAACTGGAGTCTGTCGCATCCGTGCATTCGAAACGAGGTGCCGTATGATGTCGCCTCCGGCTCCCACTAGGTTGACTTCGCTCGGTGATAGTTCCGAACTTGAAACGGCTGATGCCTTCCGCTTGCCGGGGCGGTATCTGTTTGTCGCGGGGATTAATCTGGCGCATCGTCTGAATAGTCCAGCGCGTCATCTGCCGATCCATCTGGCTTCCTGCGTTGAAGCGATGGATGTGGTCGGTTATGTGAATTTTTACGGCGGCTCGCCCGCGCCAGCTATGCAGCGCATGAGGCGCGGGTTACACAATTTGTTCACCGACCATACGCGCATCACGACGGAGGGCACTGTCCGGCACATCACGCTGCGGCGACTGCATCTGCCGCTCACCGTGCTGGATATGATGCTGCAAGACCTGTGGATTTATGCGCTGTTACGCGGCGTGCTGGCACCAGATTACGTCGCGGCTATCGTCGCGCATCCTGACAATGCGCTGCTGGCAACGCTGCTCAAACGGAGCGGACGTGTTCACAGTCTGATTTACAACGACTGGGACTACTTTCCGGCCTACGTTGGCCGACCCTGGTCAGCGCTGGTGGCTCAACGTGAGCGGCTTTGTCTGCGCACGGCGGACGCGGTTGTCTCGGTCAGCCGCCCGCTGGCGGGTCTGCGTCGGGAACAGGGGGCGCGCCGCGTGATCACCATTCCGAATGGGGTCGAGTACGCCCGCTTCCAGCCTTCAGAGGTTGCGGAACCTGCACACCCGCCGCGCCTGATCTATTCCGGCAGCCTCGATTGGCGCTGGGGTATCGACCTTGCTATTCGTGCGCTGCCGCTCATTCACCGCGAGTATCCCGACGTGGAATTATGGATCGTCGGCTCAGGCAAAGATGAAGCCAGGCTGCGCGAGTTAGCCGACGAACTGAACGTTCAGGCGGCGGTTCGTTTCGTTGGACACGTCCCTTACGATGATTTGCCGAAGGTGCTGCACAAGGCGGACATCGGTCTGGCGACATCGCGCGCTGACGCTTTTCGTCAATACGCTTCGCCGCTTAAAGTGGTGGAGTATATGGCGGCTGGACTGCCTGTGATCGCTTCTGGTGGTGGAGAAACAGCGCTGATTATCGAAGAATCGAAGGCTGGGCTGCACGTCGAGTTCACGCCCGAAGCTTTCGCCAGTGCCGTCTGCGGCCTGCTGGCTGACCCGGCGAGACTGACTGAACTGCGCTGCGCAGGACAGGCATATGCGCGGGCACGTGATTGGCATCAGCTTGGAAAGCAGCTTGCGCGCTTTGTCGCTACGGTGACAAACGATTCGTTTGGTCAACCCACGACCGATATGGTTGGGAGCTAATGTCAATGCGGATTCTCTTCCTGATCGACCGTATACCGGCAGATAACCAGGGCGCTGATGCCTACACTACGCGCATCGCAGGTATTCGTGAAGCGCTGGAACGGCAAGGTGTCGAGACCGATGTCCTGTCCTTGCGAACCCTGCGTTTCCATCGTCCTCACGCGCTGTTCGCGCTCAATGCGGCAGCGATTGGTCGAATCGGGCAGGGTTATGACATCATTCACGCCGCTGGCGCGGGAGCGACCGTCGCGGCTTGCGTCGCGCAAGGGGCGCATCGGCGTCCGGTGATTTTTGATATGCAGGGCGATGAACCGTTGGAAACCGCGATGGAGTGGCAGTCGGATCATAGTATGCGGCGTGCTTTTCTCCTGCTGCAAGCCAGTGCGCTAACGCCGCTTGCCGCGAGGCGAGCCGACTTAACGCTGGTCGTTTCTGAAGCGTTCCGAGCGCGCGCCGTGAGGCGTGGGGCGGCACCAGATCGCGTCGTGGTTGTACCGAACGGCGTTGACCTGAACCTGTTTCGCGCTGAACCGCCCGCAGGCAAACGGCTGTGTTTTGCCTACGCGGGCAGCTTCCAGGCGTGGCAGAGCATCGACATTCTGATTGACGCTTTCGAGTACCTGGAATCGGATTGTGCGCACCTTCACCTGATCGGCTTTGCGCCGGATAACCCGGCAGATGTTGCTCTGAAGAATGCGCTTGCTCGACGCCTGGGCAGCCGCGTGACGCTTGAAGACCGCGTTCCGCCCGATCAACTGCCGGGGCATTTAACGTCAGCGCATGTTCTGGTCATCCCGCGAACGGCGCATCCCGCGATGCAGGGCGGTCTGCCGAGTAAATTCGCTGAGTATCTGGCGCTGGGTCGTCCTGTGATCGTCACCGATGTTGATGACTGCGCGACTTATGTGCGGGAGCATCAGTGTGGTTTGATTTGCGCGCCGACTGCCGCTGGCTTCAATCAGGCGTTGCATGAAGCGCTGGACTGGGATGCGAATCAGCGTATCCAGATGGGGCAGCGGGCGCGCAGTTTGGCTGAGTCCACCTTCAACTGGGAGGTCATTGCCGCTCAGTATCTTCAGGTATTGGAGCGCTTGTGCGGGCAGCCGCGCGCGTCGGTTAGCGCTTCGAGCCATAAGCTGCCGGAAGTGCGGTGACGTATGAACGAGAAAACTGCGCTCGTGCTGCTCGACCCGCGTGATCAGGATGCAGGAGCCGTCCGGTCGCTGCATCTACCGGGGTTTGATCGGCTGATCGTGCGCGAAGTCAATTTCGAGCACCTTGAGGAAGAGACTGAGGCCATCGTCCAGTTAGCCAAAGCGGAGTCTGTCCAGTTCACGTTCTACGGGCGCAACGATCAAGTTTACTCCCGACCGGCGCTTGGGCCGCTGATCCGCAGATTGCAAACCGGCTATTCGTCGTTCAGCGGCATTGACACCGATGAAGCTCCCGCTCAAGCGCAGCAGCTCAGTGCCGATCTCGCTCATATTCCGGCTGCCTTGCCTCTGCCTGCGCAGACGAATTTAATCGCGCTGACCCCTTCAGCGCAGCATGATACGTTCACGCTGGTTTTTGATACGGAGCAGCTCGGCGGCGTCCGCTTTGGACTACCGCGCATCCTCCCGCTGCTCGACGAATATGGTGTGAAAGCGACTTTTTTCGCAACGGGTTTTGTGCAGCACATTTATCCCGATTTGCTCCCCGCACTGGTCGAGCGTGGGCACGAGATCGGCATTCATGGCGCTTATCACGAGCCGCTGGCGGGATTGGCCTACCGTGAACAATATGCTCATCTGGAAGATCACCTCGCCGAATTTCGGAAGTTTTTTCCAGTGACCGGCGCGAATTTCATCTTTCGCGCGGACGCCGACACCCTGCGCGCTTTGGCGGCGCTGGGCATCCAATACTGCGTCACGTTCGCGCAGCACGTCTATCGCCCATTTGCCTACTTACGCCCATCGACGCAGCCGCTGCGCCTGCGCACACGCGAGGGTTCGCTCTGGCTCGTGCCGATTCCGGTCGAAACCTACAATACACCCTGGTTCGCGACACGGTTGATCGTCGATTCGGCGCTGATGCGCGCGCGCAGTACGGCAAAAGAAAGCGCAGGGCATATCACCATTCTGATGCACCCGTTCCGCGACGGTAATCGGCGGCACCTGCCCGATTTGGAAGCGCTGCTGCGCTACCTGATCGAAATACGTGGTCTGCAACCGATCACACTGGCATCCTGGCTGGGCAAACCACCTGTAAGCGCTTCTGATGCCTGTATCGCGGCTGACATTGTTCGCATCGATCAGAGCAGCCCGGAGATGCGCAAGCGGGAAGGGTGGTCGGACTCGACGCCATATTATGCCCGAATTGCTGCGCTCTATGCGGGTCTGGAACAGCTTGGACGTATACCTGCGCTGACGACGGACTGCCGGGAAGCGGATTTCGCCATTGCGCCGGATGTCCTGCCTGACTCGGTACTGCTAGCGCTCGATCCCCTTGCCGACACCGTTGGTTTGCAGAGGGCACTCCGCAACCACTCTCCAGGAGCGCACTATCAATTCGTTCCGAAGGCCGGACTCGCTGGCTGGATGCAAAAGTTCGCTCAGGCTGTGCCGCGCCGCTGGCCGGACATTGCCGGATTACCGTCCGAACTGCTGATCCGGCTGGTCTATCGGTTGAAGCGGCACTCGAATCCGTTTTGACCGAGCAGGGGAAACACGATGCGCTCATCTCAGCACCCACCCAGGCGCCTGCGCGTGCTCGTCGTCGGGCCAACAATGCGTCAGCCGGGCGGCGTCGGCATGTTCAACGAAATCCTGCTGAACTCTCCGCTGCGCGAGCAATTCTGTTTGCGCCATCTGGATACGTCTCGACCGCCACAGTATGCGCGGCAGATTGGACGCTTTGCGCCGATTAACCTGCTGCTGTTCGCTCAACAGCTCGTCCAACTGCTGATCCTGATCATCGGCTGGCGACCACAGATCATGCACGAGCCGATCACCGATGGAATCGCCTTCTTCAAGGAATCAGCCTTTATGGGATTGGCGCGTATTTTCGGAGTACGTGTGATCGGTCATCTGCATGGGAATGGGTTCGTGGCGCTGGCGAGTCACCCACGTCCAGAGATGCGCTGGTTGGTGCGCCGCGCGATGCGCCTGCCCAACGTGATCATCGCGCTGTCGGAAGGCTGGGAAGCAACGCTGCGCCAGCTCATCGCTCCTGATCTCAAGATTGTCGTCCTGCCGAACACGGTCACCAATGATATTGCGGCACGGGCTTGCATCGAACGACCTGAACGGGCTGACCCGCGATTTCAGGTGCTGTTTTTGGGCAGCCTGGGCGAGCGAAAAGGCGTGCCGGATATTCTGAAAGCGGCGGCGCTGGTGCGCCAGCAGCAGCCGGAAATCCAGTTTATATTGGCGGGGCCGCCGGAAGCTGGCGCTGTGCAGGGACTGATCCGGGAAGCGCAGGAGCGGCCTGCGGGAACGGATAACCTCCGTTTCGCGGGGCTGGTCACAGGAACGGCAAAAGTTCGCCTGCTGCGTGAGTCCAACGTCCTGATTCTGCCGTCCTACGCCGAGAATTTTCCTATTGTCGTGCTGGAAGCGCTGGCCGCAGGGCTGGCCTTGATTGTGACGCCGGTAGGGGCGCTGGCTGAAGTTCTCGAATCCGGTCGTAACTGTCTGTTTGTTACCCCCGGCGACTATTCAGCTTTGGCACAACATATCGTCTGGTTAGCGCAGCATCCCAACATCTGTCGCGCGATGGGAGATGCTAATCAGGCTTTGTTCCGCGAACAATACGCGCCGGAAGTGGTGTTTGAGCGCTTAGGTAAGCTATATCGCGCGACCGTCCCTTCCGCGTAGTTGGGGCGCGGTCTGCTGATGCGACGGTTGGCTCGCTCAAGGGCAGATAAACATCGAATACCAGTGTTCCAGCGAATAGAGCAGGAACAGGATGCGCTGGAAATCATGCTGCTGCGATAAATGCTCGTCGATCAGCCGCGTGACTTCGGCTACATCGAGATAGGTTCGCGCAAATGAATCCGGCGCGGCAATGCGCGCTCGAAAATCCTCGCCCAGTACACCCCGCAGCCATTCTCCTGCGGCGCTCGTGAACCCGATCTTTTTTCGGTGCACGACTTCCGGCGGCAGCCATGCTTCGCAAGCCGCTTTATGAATGGATTTCTGCTGTCGGAGGCCAATCTTCAACGCGCCGGGTATCTGCTCGGCGATCTTCATCACCTCGACATCGAGGAAAGGCACGCGCGCCTCGACGCTGGCGGCCATCGCCATCTTATCTTCCGAGAGCAGGAGTTCCTCAGAGAGATCGTTGCGCGCATCGAAGGCAAGCATTCGCTCCAGCGTCGATCCTTCGGGCAAGCGAGCAAGCTGCCCGCTCAACCAGCGCTGGGGCAAATCCGGCGCGACGGAACGCCGCACTTGCGCTGAAAGCAGCTTGCGACGTGTCGTTTCTGGCAGCACGTTGTAGATACGGACTAAGCGCAAGGCTTCATCGTGCGTGCTGGCCGCTTCAAGGAGCTGGCGCATTTTCCCGCTGGGCGAGAAATGATAGGCCATGCGCGGCAGCGCTGTCGGCGCTCGACTCTGAATCCTATCGGTAAGCGCAGCGGCAAGGTGACGAGGATAGCCGCCAAAAGCCTCGTCAGGCCCTTGTCCATTGAGCAGGACTTTGACACCTTGTTCACGCGCCATCGCTGCCACGAAATAATAGGCCGCCGCCGACTGGTTGACGACTGGCTCCTCCATGTGCCAGATGTAACGTTCCATGAACGTCGCATAGTCCTGCTCGGTGATCATCTTGGTGGTTGCGACCGCGCCGAAACGGGTCGCAAGCTGATGCGCTGCTCCAATTTCGTTTACGTCGTCGCGCCCGGCAAACCCAACCGTAAAAGCGTAGACCGGGCTAGTTGAGTGCCTGCTCATCAACGCGAGGATCGTACCGGAATCGACCCCGCCGCTCAACGAAATTCCGATTGGCACGTCGCTGACCATCTGGCGCGCAACGGCGGCTTCGTAGGCTTCCCGCAGCGCGGCAATCCAGCTTTCGGGTCGTGTTGTGCGATCAATGGGCGGCGGGTCACCCGCGTAGTTCTTTTGCTCAATTCCGCCCGTGCTGATCTTTAACGAACATCCGGGCGGGAGCTTGCGAATGCCGCAGAGCAGCGTATAGGGCGCAGGGCAGTAGCGGAACGTCAGGGTTAAGTACAAGGCATCAAGGTCGATTTCTCGTGGAAATGTGGAATCGGCGAGCAGCGCTTTCTGCTCGGAGGCAAAACGAAAAACGCCGTCTGCCACGCTGTAATAAAGCGGCTTCACGCCAAAATGATCGCGCGCCAGAAAAAGCTGATGGGCGTGAGAATCCCAAATGGCGAACGCGAAGATACCATTGAAATAGCGGGGACATTCCGCGCCATACTGCTCATAGGCGTGCAGGATCACCTCAGTGTCGGACGCGGTTCGGAAATGGTATCCTAATATTTCCAGCGTATGGCGTAGTTCGCGGTAGTTGTAAATCTCGCCGTTAAAGACGATCCACAGCGAGCCATCTCCGTTGCTCATCGGCTGTTCGCCGGTTGCCAGATCGATAATCGCCAACCGGCGATGTCCCAGCCCAACTTTGTTTCCTTCGTCGAAGTAATGCCCTGCGCCATCCGGCCCACGATGCTGCAAGCGTTGGGTCATCGCCTTGACGAATTCCTGCGCTATCGGTGCGTCGTTCGCGTAGCGAAATTCCCCACAGATGCCGCACATGATTTCATTCCCAAACTTTTACCGACGACACCGCTGTAGTTCTGGAGCGCGCCGCGCAGTGGTGCAGTGGACTTCAGCTTTGAAGCCCTTCCTCAAAAAACGTGTGTATCTGCGTGCTGACATACCGCACTTGCTCGTCCGTGATTTCGGGAAACATCGGCAGTGACAGGATTTCGTCACACAACTGCTCCGACTGGGGGCAGTCGGCTGGCGGAACTCCGTTGACCAGATAAAACGGCTGTACGTGGACAGGGGCTGGATAATGGATTGCCGTACCTACCCCTTTCGTTTTCAGATAGGCTTGGAGGGCGTCTCTGTCGGCTGTGCGAACGACGTACAGGTGATGAACGTGCGTAGAGCGCTCTTCTCTGGTGGGCAGACGCAGCGGGCAATCGGCCAAAAGCGAGTCGTACAATTTCGCAGCGCGCATTCGCGCCTCGTTCCACGAATCAAGATGCGGCAGCTTGACCCGCAGGATCGCCGCTTGCAAGGTATCGAGCCGATGGTTGAAAGGCGCAAATTCGTGGCAGTATTTGACCCGCTGGCCGCAGTTCCGCATGGCGCGCACGCGCTCGGCAATCTGCGCATCCCGTGTGACCAGCATTCCCGCATCGCCGCAAGCGCCGAGGTTCTTCGTCGGATAGAAGCTGAAGGCTCCGGCATGTCCGAGCGTTCCTGTTCGCTGCTGTCCATACAGTGCGCCGTGCGCCTGGCACGCATCCTCGACGACCAGCAGCCCATGCCTTGCCGCAAGCGTAAGCACGCCGCTCATGTCGGCAGGTAAGCCATAGAGATGTACGGGAATGATCGCCCGCGTGTGCGGCGTGATGGCCGCTTCCGCCTGAGCCACGTCGATGTCGTAGGTACACGGGTTTACATCGACGAAGATGGGCTTTGCGCCGCAAAATGTGACCGCTGCTGCCGTCGCAATGAAAGTATGCGCGGGAACGATCACTTCATCGCCCGCGCCGATCCCGTAGGCTCGCAACGCGAGTTCCAGTGCCGAAAGGCCAGAATCCACTCCGACGGCATAGGGTATGCCGAGATATGAGGCAAATTCTTCTTCCAGACGGGTGACGTCCTCACCCAGAGCAAAATCGCAGCGCGCCATGACGGTCTGAAACTGCTGCGCTAGCTCATCGTGCAGGTTCTGATGCTGAAGATGCAGATCGACAAACGGTACTTTCATGGTTCGCTCCTCAGATTTCGTGCGCGCACATCTTCGCCTCGAACATAGGGATGTGCGACATAGCCAAAGCGACAGATCAGGGAATCAACCCCTTTATATGGACGAGCCGGATTGCCATAGCAGACGCTAAAGGGCGGGATGTCGTGGGTGACGACGCTGCCTGCGCCGATCAATGCGCCTTCACCGATGGTAATGAGCGGCAGCAGCGTGACGTTGACGCCAATCCGAGCGCCCCGCTTGATCAGCGGGCCGCGCATACACCTGCCGCACAGCGGATGCGGATCATTGGCGATGGACACGCCCGGCGCGAGAAATACGTCGTCTTCGAGCGTGGTGAACTGAGCGATGTACACGTTGCAGTGAATTTTGCAGTTGTTGCCGATGACGCAGCCGTAATCAATCACCGAGTTATTCCAGATATTCAAATCGTCGCCGATGACATTTTCTTCACGAATGACGACGTTGTGCCCGGTTTGCAGGTTGTTCCCAATTCGGCTGCCTGCATAGATCACCGTCCCGGAGCGGATACGTCCGCCGCTCCCGATTTGCAGGGTTTGATCGGCAATGTGCCTGCCTGTCAGATAGCCGAGAACAACGCCGGAATCAATTTGGCAATCGGAACCGAGGACGACGTTGTCGGTCGATTCATACATGATGGTGTTCAAAATCGATCTCCTGTTGAGCTTCGATCACCTGCTGGGTTCCGCCGTTTTCGAGCGAGCGCTGTGCGCTTTCCAGGGTTCTGACAACCTGTAAACCGTCGATGCCATCGCTCCAGGTTTCGGCGACTCCCAGAATGCACTCGATGAAATGCTCGCATTCAATTTTCAGCGGCTCGGTCAGTTGAAGATAAGGGACGACCATGTTGCCGTAGCGATAACTCAACTGGAAGTCCACGTAGTTATCCGTATACGGGGGTTTTTCAACACCTTTGTCGTAAATTCGAATCTTTTCGAGCGGTTCAACGTCGTCGTAAACAGCCATCTTACGGTCGCCAACGACCGTAGTCCGGCGCACCTTGCAGGGGTCAAGCCAGCTTACGTGGATGTGAGCCGTAATCTGGTCGTCGAAATTCAGATGCAAATGGGCAACGTCGTAAGCACCTTTAAAGATGCAATCCATCCCCGTAGCGGAAACGCTGATCGGCTCTCGTTCCAGCAAATAGCGAATGATCGATACATCGTGCGGCGCGAGATCCCAGACCACATTCAAGCCGCGCTGATAGAGGCCGAGATTCAGCCGCACCGAGTCGATGTACAAAATCCGACCTAGCTCACCGCTGTCGATGATCTGCTTGAGCGCTCGGACTGCCGGATTATAAGTAAAGGTGTGACCGACCATCAGCGTCCGTTGATGACTGCGCGCGAGCTGCACCAGCGTCTGCGCCTCGGCGCTGGAAAGCGCCAGCGGCTTCTCAACAAGGACGTGAAGGTCATGCTCAAGGCACTCGGATGCGATGGCGAAGTGCGTCGGCGGCGGCGTCGCCACAATGACGCCATCCAGCGATAGGTTGAAGAATTGTCGATAATCTTGGGTGGTGATCGCTTCAGGATAGCGGGTGCGAATGTAATCCAGTCGTTTGTCGGAAAGGTCGGCTACGGCCACCAGGGAAGATCGTGAAAGTTCCGCAAAGTTGCGGATGAGATTTGGCCCCCAGTAACCACAGCCAATCACGCCCAGCCTTGCCTTATCCATTGAAAATCTCCTCTCGGTTACAGGGTTTTGATTTCATTGCCATCCGGTAACGCTTGATTGGATAACCGGATGTGCAAGGTGTTTGTGCGCCTGGGTCAAGCGAGCGTCTCAAATGGCGTACGCTCAATACAGCGCGGCTGCACAAACATGGTATTCGCCTGATCACAATGCTAGGAAACGAACCTTTCGCCACCACAACAGAAGGCTCGGCTGACCTTGCGACTGAGCTAACACATTTCCGTACCTTAAAACGGCTGTAAAGTCGCTCAGGCAAAACTGAGGGCGCTGTATCCATTTCCAGGCGCGCCGTGTTTTCACGCAGCGAGATGTTAATCGCTTGCCGGGATGAGGTATTTGCCGCAGGGGAAAACAACGGTGCAGCCGGATCGCACAGCGCGATCCGGCTGCACCCGTTCATTGAAGGCTAAGACTGGACGGTATCCGTTGCAGCGGGGGCAGGCGTTGGCGTCGAATCATGTCTGTGCCTGCGCGTCGGAACATCCGTTGGAACGCTCGTATTTGTTGGTACGGGCGTGGCTGGCGGAGGCACTGACGTATTGGTGGGAGCTACAGTTGGTGGCGGCAGCGAAGCTGTCGGTTCAGCTTGTGTCGGTTCGGGCGACAAAGCCGTTGGAACAGTCTGAGTCGCCGCAGGCAGCGTTGCTGTCGGCAGATTGGGTTGCAATGTGCTGACAGTCACGTTGTCAAGCTGCCAGGTGTCGCCGGGACTCGGCGATACCCACATGAACTGAAGCTGAATCACCTGACCGACATAAGCGCTTAAGTCCACGCTGGCTGTCTGCCACTGTGGAGATGCCGGGATGCTTCCGATGCTTGTCCAGTTGGTGCCGTCGCTGCTGATTTGAACCAGAGCAGGGTTCGCGCTGATGAGCATGGACTGCACCGAGAGGGATGCGCTGGACACGCTGTGGAGGTCGATTGGCCGATTCCAACGCAGGATATTCGGCGTCCCGCCTGCTGCTCGCCAGCCCAGTCCAACGCCGTTATAGGCAGCCGACGAGGTAAGCTGCCAGTTCCCAGTGACCTGCCAGTCCTGAGCGCCGTTATCCATGTTGTCAGTCACGGGCAGCGCACTCACCGGTACTACGGTCTGTGCTGTCGCGATGGTCGAAGGCTGGGCGTTAGGAATATTCAGCGTCGGGAATGGCAGGGCTGTCGGCAACTGTGAATTATCCGTGTTGGAAGTGTTCGCAGGCAGCGGCAGCGGTACTACTTCTGTGGGCTTCACTGCATTGACGGGCGGGCTGACTACTGGGATATTCACGGTGGGGAATGGCAAGGCCGTCGGCGGCACAGTCGTACTTGTCGGCGGCTGCTTCGCCAGAGATTGTGGCGCGGCGACTACTGGGACGAGGAAGGCATCGATTCCAATAACGCCTGCCGAAGGTACGATTTGGACGGTATGCGCTCCTGCACTCAACCCGTTTACAATCACATAGCCGAATTGATAATTAGGGGCGTTTGTATTCACTCCCCGCTGAGTTCCGCCGTCTACCACGATGGAGAACTGACCAAATGACGGCCCGGCCAGGAACGCTACGCCAATACTGGTGCCCTGGAATGGCAACGATAAGCGGGTCGCCGAATTGGTGTTCATCAGGTATGAACTCCCGCTGGCGCCGCTGGGTTGTGTCATGAGCTTCCAGCCGGCTCCCCCGTTGACCGTATTGGATTCAATCACCTGATAGCCGCCGGGGAGCGCTTGTACCACCGCCGCTTGATTATTGGCGAGCGCCGGCGCGAAACTGGCCGCTGTCGGGGACGGAGTCCTGGTTGGCGTTGCCGTTGGCCGCTGCCACGTATTGTTTCTCGGTGCGCGCGTCGGCCAGCGCCTCGGTGTGCGTGTTGGGGTATTAGTTGGTGCGCGCCTCGGTGTGCGCGTTGGGGTGTTAGACGGTACGCGCGTTGGGGTATAGGAGGGTGTGCGTGTCGGCGTATTAGACGGTGTGGATGTTGAAGTATTGGTTAGTGTGCGCGTCGGGGTATAGGAGGGCGTGTTAGACGGTGTGCGCGTTGGTGTGTTAGACGGTACGCGCGTTGGGGTATAGGAGGGCGTGCGTGTCGGCGTATTAGACGGTGTGGATGTTGAAGTATTGGTTAGTGTGCGCGTCGGTGTGTTAGGGGATGTTGGCGTGCGCGTTGGGGTATTAGAAGGCGTGGATGTTGAGGTATTGGTTGGCGTATTGGTTAGTGTGCGTGTCGGCGTGTTGGAGGGTATCGGCGTGCGTGTTGGGGTATTGGTCGGTGCTCTGCTCGGCGTCGATGTAGCCCCTTCGACGTAATAGTCGCTTTGATTCGTCTGCAACACGCGGAGTTTGTTCAGGGGAATGCCGCCGAGATCATTGGCCGTAAGTAAGCCCTGCCAGGGGGCGGAATTAATTCCGGTGCCGTCCGCCGTGAGAAACTCCTGCACATCGACTCCGACGACATCGCCCGTGTCGCCAATCCAGCCGCCGTACACCTGGAGCGCCCGCGCGATCATTTTGCCGCCTGCGCTGAGAGACAGCGTATTGACATCAATACTGGGATCAAGCTGGATGTGCGAGCCGAGCGGAATCGCATTGGAGCTGGTCGAATAACCATCGGTGCCGCGCGCAGGCCACACGTAGGTTCCCGACGTTGCTGCCTGGCCCGGAATAATAATGGCAAGCGCATGGTTAATGACGCCCGCCTGAATTTCCTGTGGGTAGATCAGGCCAGCGTCGTAGTTCCAGCCAGTGGCGCGGCCTCCCCACTGACCACCACCATAATTATGGATTCCATCCCCCTGAGTCGTGGTATAAACCCAGCCGAAGGCACCATAGGTTGATTTCCAGTTCCCACCGCTTTTTGACATTCCCCAGAAGCTCCAGGCGTGATTCGTGCTGGCATCAATAATGATAGCCTTGGCGTCAGAGTCAGGAGACGGATAAAAGCCTGAAGGTATCGGTACCATGTCGCAAACACTGGAGCTGCTGCTAGAGCACACCTGCTGAAGTGGTGTCCCGGATGGAACGTTGTACACCGGGCTTGACCATCGATTGGTAATGCCGTCGATGTTCACCGATGTACCAGCAGCAGAAATGAGATACTGGATCATCTGCGCCGAATTTGGGCTGAGTGCCGCGTTTGCGGCAATTGGGCGATTCCAGACGCTGTTGGGATTAAACGGGACGGTGTAGGACACCGAACGAGCTTGCGTTGTTGTGTGAGCGATCAGGCTCACAGCGGCTACGGCGAGGGTGAAGAGGACGGCAGCTTTTCGAAGTATGTGTCGATCCAATTCATATTACTCCATCCATTGAACAATATTACGACTATTCATTTTTGCCGTAATTATTTACGATTATAGGAAATTCTTCATGATTTCAAAACGGAACTTTAGTCCTGAACCACTTCTTTATGAAATGCCAATTAACGATGATTTCATTAACAATAACGGACGGAGATATTGCTGATCTGATCTGCTTTGGGTTTGCTGCCAATTTAATTGTTTGTAGGGTTTTGCGTTAGTTCGCAACCCGTTGAATTTGACGCAGCAACCACATTGTGATTTGTTGCACGATATCGTTTTTGGGTGTACGATCAAGCGAATACGAATCGTAATGGAGCGATGGACAGAGCCAATGGGACAGCTCATCATCATCACTTACATCATGAAGATTAAAGGACGGGGCCTATGTCGCAACAGGAGGATCGAACTTCCTATGTAATCGACCGTCGGGATTTTCAGAGTCTTTTCGATGCTCTGACCAACAAGGGGTATCGGTTGGTCGGTCCGACGGTTCGTCACGGAACAGTCGTCTACGATCAGCTAACATCCGTGACTGATCTTCCCATCGGGTATCAGGATCAACTAGAGCGAGGCAGCTATCGACTTCAAAAACTAGATCATCAACAATTATTTGCTTACACCCTTAGTCCCCACTCCTGGAAGAAATTTCTCTATCCTCCCACTCTACGTTTGTGGCAAGCCCAGAAATACGACGGCAATTTCCAGTTTGTTCCTGAGCAGCAAGCAGCGACACCGCTGGCGTTGATTGGTGTGCGTGCTTGTGAACTGAACGCGATTGCTATCCAGGATCGTATTTTTCTCGGCGGCGATTATCCCGATCCTCTCTACAAGGCGCAGCGCGAGAAGCTGTTTATCGTGGCCGTGAACTGTGGTCATGCCGGCAACACCTGTTTCTGTGCGTCGATGAAAACTGGGCCGAAAGCGGATACGGGGTTTGATCTTGGACTGACCGAAGTCATTCAAGAAGAACATCACTACTTTGTTGTCGAAGCAGGCAGCAGCGCGGGCGCAGATATTTTGAGCTTGCTGCCGCATCATCCTGCCACAGACGAAGAAATCGAGGCGGCAGCGCAAATTGTCGCCCAGACGACCGCCAGCATGGGGCGAACACTCGATACGACCGATCTCAAGAAATTTCTCTATGCCAATTACGAGCATCCCCACTGGGATGAGATCGCCACGCGCTGTCTGGCGTGCGGTAACTGCACAATGGTTTGTCCAACCTGCTTCTGTAGCACGGTCGAAGATGTCACCGATTTGCGGGGAGAAAGCGCTGAACGCTGGCGCAAATGGGACTCGTGCTTTACGACCGATTTCTCCTACATCGTCGGCGGCAGTATTCGTGCTTCGGTCAAGTCCCGTTATCGCCAGTGGATGACCCATAAGCTCGCCGCCTGGATCGATCAGTTTGGCACTTCGGGGTGTGTCGGCTGTGGTCGCTGTATTACCTGGTGTCCGGTTGGAATTGACATCACGCAGGAAGTTGCGGCCATGCGTGCGGAACAGCAGCTTGCTGCCGAGCCGGAAGGCACCGCAGGAGAAAGACCATGAAGAAAACACTCGAACCGCTGCTGGAAAAACACCCGTTCTTCGCCGGGCTGGATCAGGCGTACCTGGAGGTTCTTACTGGCTGCGCTTCTAATTTACGTTTTCGTTCAGGAGAATACCTGTTTCGAGAGGGAGACGAAGCGAAGCAGTTCTTTGTCATTCGGGAAGGCGCGGTCGCGTTGGAGGTTTTTGTGCCCGGAGCCGGTGCCGTGACGATTCAGACGGTGGAAGAAGGCGATGTGGTCGGCTGGTCATGGTTGTTCCCGCCATACCGCTGGCATTTCAGTGGGCGTGTCGCCTCGCCGCTGCGGGTGCTCGCGCTCGATGGCAAGTGCTTACGCGACAAATGCGAGCAGGATCATGATCTGGGCTACGAGTTACTCAAGCGCTTTTCCGGCATCATGCTTGATCGGCTTCAGGCGACGCGCGTGCAATTACTCGATCTTTACGGCACTCATTGAAGAAAGTGAGCGCGTATGTTAGGTCTACAGACGACGGATTTCACGGCGACGCTCCAACAAAATCCAATGCTTCCCAGCCTCTATCGCGTGCAGCGAGTGCGGTGGGATACAGCCGATACGTTCTCGCTGGAGTTGTCACCGGCAGACGATGGAATTATTCCGGAGTTTATGCCCGGCCAGTTCAATATGCTTTACATTTTCGGCGTGGGCGAAATCCCGGTCTCAATTAGTGGAGACCCAGCACAAAGCAATCTCCTGGTGCATACAACACGGGCGGTTGGAACTGTCAGCCGGGCGATGAGCAAGCTCAAAGTGGACGACGTGCTGGGCGTGCGTGGGCCATTCGGCACCGGTTGGCCGGTGAACGACGTTCACGGGAAAGACGTTGTGATTATTGCGGGCGGAATCGGCCTGGCTCCGCTGCGTCCCGCCATGTATCACATCATGGCAAAGCGTGAAAATTATGGGCGTGTGGTGCTGCTCTACGGGGCGCGTACAGCCAGAGACGTACTCTACGGAAAACAGTTGCAGCAGTGGCGCGCGCATTTTGACCTCGATGTCTACGTAACGGTTGACCGGGGGACGGATAGTTGGCGTGGAAGCGTTGGCCTTGTCACGTCATTGATCGGGCGCGCGCCGTTCGATCCACTCAACACTGCCGCGATGGTCTGCGGCCCTGAAGTGATGATGCGTTTCACCACGTTAGGGCTGGAGAAACGAGGCGTCAGCGCTGAGAACATTTACGTTTCACTGGAGCGCAATATGAAATGTGGAGTCGGGCTGTGCGGCCACTGCCAGTTGGGTGCAGCGTTTATTTGTAAAGATGGCCCCGTCTTTCCCTATAGTCGGATGAAGTATCTGCTCTCGAAATGGGAAGTCTAGGAGGCGATCCATGCAGCAAAAAAGCAAACCAAAACTCGCCGTCTGGAAGTTCGCTTCCTGTGATGGCTGCCAGCTCAGCCTGCTCGACTGCGAAGATGAGCTGCTGGCCGTTGCCAACGAAGTTGAAATCGCCTACTTCCCTGAAGCAACGCGGGCGGTGGTCAAAGGGCCATATGATATTTCGCTGGTCGAGGGATCGATCACGACGCAGCACGATGCCGAACGAATTCACCACGTGCGTCATCAGTCCAAGTTCCTGATAACGATTGGCGCATGTGCGACAGCGGGAGGCATTCAAGCGCTGCGCAATTTTAAAGATATGAAGCAGTTGATGCCGCTGGTTTACGCCAGCCCAAAGTATATTGATACGCTCAACAAATCGACGCCGATAGCCGACCACGTTTTTGTCGATTTTGAGTTGCGCGGCTGTCCAATCAACAAGGCGCAGTTGGTCGAAGTGATCTCCGCATTCCTGAATGGTCGCAAGCCGAATACGCCGCGCTACAGCGTTTGTATGGAATGCAAGCGCAATGGGACGCCCTGTCTGATGGTTGCGCAGGGGACGCCGTGTCTGGGGCCAATCACGCAGGCGGGGTGTGGAGCGCTCTGTCCACTGTATGAGCGTGGCTGCTTTGGCTGCTATGGCCCGGCGGAGTCGACCAACACGCGCGCGTTGAGCGAACAATGGAAGGCGCTCGGCAAGACGCCTCAGGAACTGGTGCGCGCCTTCCGAACCTACAACGCCTACGCGGAGGCGTTCCGCAAGGAGAGCGATACCCATGAAAGCTAACGCCCGAACGTCGCAGACGAAAGTCATCAAGGTCGATACGCTCGCACGTGTGGAAGGCGAAGGGGCGCTCTACGTGAAAATCAAGAACTGGGCGGTCACGGGGGTCGAGTTTCGCATCTTCGAGCCGCCTCGCCTTTTTGAAGCCCTGCTGCGTGGCCGCGCCTATACCGAAGCGCCGGACATCACCGCACGCATCTGCGGGATTTGTCCGGTGGCCTATCAAATGAGCGCTGTCCAGGCGATGGAGAACGCTCTCGGTATTCAGGTAGAGCGTGGCATTCGCGACTTACGGCGGTTGCTCTACTGCGGTGAGTGGATCGAAAGCCATGTACTGCACATCTACATGCTGCACGCGCCCGACTTCCTCGGTTATCCCGACGCGATACAGATGGCGCGCGATTATCCAGACATCGTGAATCGCGGCCTTGCGCTGAAGAAAGTCGGCAATGACATCGTTCGTATCCTCGGTGGTCGGGAAATTCACCCGATCAACGTGCGGGTTGGTGGCTTCTATCACATCCCGGCCAAGAGCGATTTCGCTGCGCTGTTGGAACGGCTGAAATGGGCGCGTGACGCAGCCATCGATACCGCGCTCTGGGCGGCAACCCTGCCGTTCCCGGAAGCGGACTACGACTACGAATTTGTCGCCCTCCATCACCCACAAGAGTATCCACTGATTGAAGGTCGGCTGATCTCCAACCGAGGGCTGAACATTGCCATCCACGAGTATGAAGATCATTTTGCCGAGGAGCATCTGGCACATTCGAACGCGCTGCATTCCTATCTGAAGGAGCGCGGCGCATATTTTGTCGGCCCGCTGGCACGTTACAACTTGAACTTCGAACAGCTTTCACCGCTGGCGAAACAAGCCGCGCGCAGCAGCGGGATTGGAGCGGTCTGCACGAATCCGTTTAAGAGCATCATCGTTCGTGCGCTCGAAACCGTCTATGCCTGCGATCACGCCATTCAGATCATTGAGAACTATGAACCCCCCAATAACTCAAAGGCAGTGATCCATACCCGGAGTGGGGTTGGATACGGCTGTACCGAAGCACCGCGCGGTCTGCTGTATCACCGTTATCGTCTTGATGACACCGGAGCTATCCTCGATGCGAAGATTGTGCCACCTACCGCACAGAACCAAAAAGTCATCGAGGAAGACCTGCGTCGTGTCGTCGAGGCGAACCTTGATCTCTCTGAAGAGCAGATCACGATGCAGTGCGAGCAGGCGATCCGAAACTATGATCCGTGTATTTCCTGCGCGACACACTTTCTTACACTGCATATGGATCGCGCGTAATGGAGGACAAGATGAATACCACACTTACAACGTCATTCGGACTCTATCGGTTCCTTCAGCAGCATTTTGATGATGTCGTTGAACAACTTAGGACGGTGCTGCAAGCGGCAGGATTTGAGCTGGTTGCCGAAGTCGATCTGACGAAAATTCTGGAGAAAAAAGCTCAGGCGCATCTCAGGCGGCATCGCGTCTTCATTGTCTGTCACCCCGAACTTGCGGTCACCGCGCTGACCATTGCGCCGAAATCGGCGGCGTTTCTGTTATGCAACGTCGACGTGTATCATCTGGACGATCAGCAGGTGGAAGTCACCATTACCATCCCGCTGGAGCAGTCCGCGATTCGCCTGGAACCTCATCTAAAGCCGATTGCGGACGATCTGACGGAGCGCCTCGAACACGTTGTTCACGCGCTCAAGGGCTAACACGTACTGGGTGGAGTACCCGCTCCACCCTCTGCCTTCAAGCGATTCTGGCTGTTAACAATGAATCCCAATCCAGCTTCCTCTATCCTGATTATAGGCGTCGGCAATGAACAGCGCGGCGATGATGGGGCAGGGCTGGCGGTTGTCCGTTTGATTCGAGCGCGGGCGCTGCCCTGTCAAGTGGTCGAAACGACTGGCGACGGGACAGCGCTGATCGATTGGTTGCGTAGCTTCGCCCCCCAGACGGTCTACCTAATCGACGCGATGCTTTCCGGTCAACCGTCCGGCTCAGTCATGCGATTTGATGTGCGCTGGCAACCGCTGCCTGCTGCCCTGCGCGGAAGCTCATCGCATCTCTTTGGGGTTGCACACGCGATTGAACTTGCACGTGTGCTGGGCGATTTGCCTCCCAAGCTCATTGTGTATGGCATTGAAGGCTGCCACTTCGATGTCGGTGCAGGGCTGTCGCCGGAAGTTGAGGCAGGCGTGCGGGTGACAGTTGAGCGCGTCATTGCTGAATGCGAAATGCGGCAGACGCACGTCATGTATGCTGACCCGCCATGAGGAATAGGACAAACGACCTGTAAATAACATGAGATGCCTCACTAGGAACGTGATTGGAGGCGTTGTAAGCTGGGGCTAAAGAACAGGTCGAACTCATGCACGAGCTTTCCATCACCCAGGGGATTCTTCAACTTGCGCTTGATCGGGCTGAGGGAGCGCGCCGCATCACGGATGTGTATCTGGTGGTGGGGCAGTTGTCCTCGGTCGTCGATGACTCGGTACAGTTCTACTGGGATATTGTCAGCGCTGGAACGATTGCGGAAAAGTCACGTCTGCATTTTCACCGCATTCCGGCGGTGATGGAATGCCGAAGCTGTCACCAGCAATATAACCTCGACGGCGATCATCTCGCCTGCCCGGTATGCGGCGGCAGCGCTGTGCGGCTGATTGCGGGTGATGAGTTTTACCTGGACTGTATTGATGTCGAAATTGGAGCGGCAGAGCAGGTGCAATCATGACTATACGGATTCCAGTTGTCGAGAAGATTCTCAGCGCGAACGACCGAATTGCGAACGAAAATCGAGCCATTCTGGATGGCGCGCACGTGTTTGCGATCAATATCATGGCCTCGCCCGGTGCGGGGAAAACCTCGCTGATCGAGCAGACGGTGAAGCGGCTCGCCCGGCAGCTTCGCATCGGCGTGATCGATGGTGACATCGCCACGAGTCTCGACGCGGAGCGCGCTTCCGCTGCTGGCGCGGTGTCCGTCCAAATTAACACGGGCGGCGACTGCCATCTGGATGCGGTGATGGTTCACAGCGCCCTGACCCGGCTTGCCCTCGACCAACTCGACTTGCTGATTGTCGAGAACGTCGGCAACCTGATTTGCCCGGCAAACTTCCAACTGGGCACGCACAAGAGCGTTCTGGTCGCATCGGTTCCCGAAGGAGACGATAAGCCTTACAAATATCCGGGGATTTATTGCGGCGTGGACGCGCTGGTGATTAACAAAATCGATCTGCTGCCGTATGTCACCTACGACATGGATTATTTCCGGCGTGGTGTTGAAATTCTCAGTCCGGGACTGATCTCGTTCCCGCTCTCCTGTCGCACGGGGGAGGGTGTAGAGGCGTGGTTGTCGTGGCTCGTTGAATCGGTCAAGACCTATCGTTCGTCGTAAAGCGCGCGGAGTTCGCGGCTGATTTCTTCGACTGCTCTCGACACCGATTGAGAGAGCGGCGCGCCGAAATCGGTGCAGGCAGGCTGAATTCCCAGCAGCAGCACCGCGCAGCCAAGCTCTGCGACGATATATTGTGTCGTTAGCGCTAGCGGGAAGCTGTGCGTACTGGCGCTCAAGCCGTCCAGTGAAGCCAGGTCAAGCACGCTGATGTCGCCCGGCCTGAGCTTCATTTGCGCTGCGTCGATCATCAGGACGAGATCGGGCTGGAAACGCCGTAGAGCGCTGGTATGGTTTTCCGGCGTCATCCCTGCTTCGATCAGGAGCAGATCGCTGGAAGCTTGCAGGGCGCGGACAATCCATATTCCTGCCGCGTCGTCGCCGTGAAGCTCACTCCCGATCCCCACCAGCGCGATTTTCGGCGGCTGCCTCAGGCGATGCAGCACCGTCCGAATTGCGTTCTGCCAGGACTCGCTGGACATCTTCGGCATCTCCATAATAGATCGTGAAGCCATCACGGGTTGGGGCTGCGAGCGACCAGTCCTGACCAGCCATCGTCAGACAGTCGAAACGGCAGTTTTCGACGCATTGGCCGCAAAACGTGCAGCGGTCAACGGAATAGCGCATCACGAACTGCTTGCCTTTTTCGTCCAGACGAATCAATTCCAGCGCGTTGGCGGGACAGTCCTTCACACACAGCGCGCAGCCAGTACAGCCATCCGGCGTCCAGTGAAGTTTGCCGCGCAGCCGCTCTGGAGCCGGGCTTGGAGCCGTTTCCGTAACCGGTTTGTGAACGAGTGAACCGAGCACGTCTTCAAGCATCGTTGCCAGTTTCATAGCGCCCGTCCTGCAATGATAACAAGCCACTGAGCTAACATGAGCAGCACGCCGTAGCGCCACCATAGTCCAACTGTCTGGGTGATCCGCAGACGCGTGAGCAGCGTTTGCGCCCCTGCGAGCGTGAACAGCAGCAGCAAGGTCTTGAACAAATCGTCGAACGGATTGCTCAGGCCGCCCAGATAGAAGGCGGCGATCAGGGTCAGCCCGGCGACGAGTTCAACCGCGCGGCTGAGGTGAAAGAGCGCGAGTCCGCGCCCGCTGTATTCGGTCAGCGCCCCCGCGACGATCTCGGTTTCGGCCTCCGGCGCGTCGAATGGCGCTAGCTCCAGCTTGCCCATGAAGCCGATCAGCGCGATGACGAAGCCTATCGGCTGGGTCAGGAGCAGCCAGTTCGGGTTGGCTGCGATCTGACTGATCTCCCAGCTTCCCGCCGTTACAGCCGGGCCGAGCAGCGCGAACATAAACGGTGCTTCGTAGGCAAAAAGCTGTGTCAGCGTGCGCAGCGCGCCCATCACCGAGAAGCGATCATGGCTGTTAAACCCGGCGAGGCTGGTGCAGATCGTCAGGAGACTGAGCAGATAAAGCGTCACGATCAGGTCGCCGGGAAAACTGGAGGCTGACGCCAGTCCTGCAATGGGGAGATAAAGCGCTGCCGTCAGCGCCCCCGCGAGCGCAATCATCGGCAGCAGGTTGAACAGCAGCGGGTTGCTTCCCTCTGGTTGGATTTCTTCTTTCGCCAGCAGCTTGATTGTATCCGCGAGGGGTTGAAACCAGCGCGGCCCGATCCGATTTTGCAGTCGCGCGATCAGTTTACGGCGTACCCACTGGTAAATCAGCCCATTGGCAATCAGGAACAGACCGCCGGGAAATATCAGCAGCGTGAACAATGCTTGCAGCAGAGTCATTGCTGCCTCCGGTAAAAATCGATGCCATACTGACGCAGCTTCTCCCATGTCCAGCGGCGTTCGCCGGATTGATCGAGCAGCAGGACAGCACGATCATTACACGAGAAGCAGGGGTCAATGCCGACGAGGATCATAGGAATGTCCGCGACCTGGCGACCGACCGCCAGTGTCAGTACCGAAGCCAGATTGCAGAGCGTCGGCGTGCGCACTTTGACACGCTCCGGCGTATCCGTGCCATTGCTCTTGATAAAGTAGAACAGCTCACCACGCGGCGCTTCAACCCGGCTGATCGTCTCGCCCGCTTTGATCCGGCGCGGCATTCGTGTTTTTAGATCGCCATCCGGGAGGTGGTCAAGGATCGTCCGAATCAGGCGATAGCTCTCGAACAGCTCTTTCACCCGGACAATAAAGCGCGCCTGCAAATCGCCTGACGTTTCGACGATGGGCTGGATCGGAAACTCAACGTAAGCGCTGTAGGGCGCAATACAGCGGATGTCGCGCATCACGCCGGAAGCCCGCGCGGTTGGCCCCATCACACCCATCTGATCGACCTGCTCCACTGTCATCACGCCGACGCCGCGCGTTCGCTGAATGAGGAGATCGTCGTTCATCACAACGTCAAGATAATGCCGTGTCCGTTCTTCCAGCTTATCGACCGCATGGTAAATCTGGCTGGCGCTGGCGCTGGTGACGTCACATTTAACGCCACCCAGCAGGTTCGCGGAGTAGTTGACGCGGTTGCCCGTCAACGTTTCCAGCGCGTCCATAACGGTTTCGCGGTCACGCCAGGCGTACATGAAAAGGGTATCGAAGCCTGCTTCATGCGCAGCAACGCCTAACCAAAGCAAGTGGCTGTGAATCCGTTCCAGTTCGGCGACCAGCACGCGGATCGCCTGCGCGCGCGGCGGTGCTGTGACACCGGCCAGTTGTTCCACGCCGAGGCAGAAAGCCAGCGCGTGAACGTGCGAGCAAATGCCGCAGATGCGCTCTAGCAGATAAATGTCCTGCGTCCAGTTGCGCCCCTCCGTCGCTTTCTCGATGCCGCGATGAGCATAGCCCAGCCGCACCGTCGCGCCTGTGACGATCTCGCCTTCCACCGTGAACTCGAAATGCCCCGGCTCTTTGAGCGCCGGGTGCTGCGGCCCAACCGGAAGCGTAAATTTTTGCGTCATGATGTCACTCCAGCCGCGCATCCTTGCGCAGTGGGAAAACGCGATTGTCCCAATCATCCGGTAGAAACAGGTGATCGCTGTTGGGGATGCCAACGACGACGATACCGAACATCTCGGCGAGTTCGCGCTCGAAAACAACGGCAGGCGGAATCAGGTGACAGATGCTGGGCACGGAAGGGGTATCATGCGGCGCGCTGACGCGCAGAGTTAATGTCTCTGCACCGAAGCAGAAGTGATACAGCACTTCCATTCGATCAGCGTCGTGACCGTAATCCAGCCCGGTAATCGCAGAAAGGTACCAGCCTTCAGCCTTCAGCACCGCGACCGCTGCCAGCAAATTACCGACCGTAATCGTTACGTCAAGGCGATTCGCTTCGGGCGTCTGCGTTTCTTCCGCCCATATCTTCAGGCGATCCTGCATCTTGTCCAGTGTCATGAAACTGCCTCGCGTTCGCTTAAGCGCTCCAACAAGCCGACAATCCCATCAATAATCGCCTGCGGGCGCGGCGGACAACCGGGAACATACACATCGACCGGGATTACTTGATCGATGGAGCCAATGACGTTGTAGCAGCCTTGAAATACCCCGCCAGAGATCGCGCACGAACCGACCGCGACGACGAATTTCGGCTCCGGCATCTGTTCATAGGTGCGGAGCAGGCTTTCCCGCGCCTGCCGCGTGACCGCGCCCGTGCAGACCAGAATGTCGGCGTGGCGCGGGCTGCCTTCAAGCCGAACCCCAAAGCGCTCAAGATCGTAACGAGGCGTGAGCGTTGCCAGTATCTCAATGTCGCAGCCGTTACAGGAACCACTGTTGAAATGAATGACCCAGGGCGACTTGACTCGCGCCCAACGAGTGACTGACCGGATCATGTCTGTCTGCTGCATGGCCCATCCTCCTCATCTCAGGAGCAGGACGATTAACGTAAGCGCCAGCCCGCCAATGTAGACGGCAGCAGCAGGCGCGAGATCGCTCGTAACCAGGAATAATGCGCCCAAATGCAGCGCCGCAAAAAACAGGGCAATCATGAACCCACCGGTGCCATAGCTGGGCGTCGACTCAGCGGGCGTGGGGTTCCCGCTTGCGTAAAGGCTCCGCTTCAGTGGGGATGGCTGATGAACCCCGGCGATACCTTTGCCGAGCCACAGGAGCGCTCCGGCAGCCAGTAAATAGATCACGAAGGCCAGCGGCGGCATCAGGAGAATGCCCATCATGCGCTCCTATCGGCATCGTTTCAGCCGCAAAACGTGTTGACGAATATGCGCGTCGATTTCGAGCAGTCGTTGATTTAGACTGCATGGCGTGCTGTCTGCTTTGATTGGGAAATTAATTGTCCAGTCCGGGATTTGGTGCAAAAGCGAGACGAACTCGCGCTGCAAGCAGGCAAGATCGTAGGCCAGCATGGTCATCGAATCGCTGCTAAAGCCGCTGCTTGCCGTCCGGTTCAGTTGGTCAAATACCCCCGCTTTAAGTTCGGGAATACGCCGATCTACAATGGCCTGAGCGACCGCCACGTACTGTTCGTGCCAGAAAACGAGCTGCGCCAGCACATCATGAGCGGAATGGTGCTCATCGAACAGGGTCTCGTCCGCGTTTGCAAAGAAGGTCACCGCTTCGGACACCGTTTGGTTTAAGTGACTCAGGATTCGTTCATTCAGGTTCTCTTTTATGGTCGTCATTGTGTATAGCCTTTCTAACCGAGCGAGTGCAGCAGGGCCAGGCTCGCAGGCTGCGTGAGCCAGGTCAAGGCGTCAGGCACGAGGCCAACAAAGATCAGGGAAGCTGAAAGCGCCAGGAGTGGAATTTGAGCCGTGAGCGACAACTGCACCTTGTCCCCGGCGCCGGAACGAAAGAGCGCGTTGATCACAGGCAGATAATACGCCAGCGCAAAGAGCGCGTTGATGGCGGCGACGATTGTCAGGAGTGTGATCAGGGTTGACCCAGCCGACATCCCGGCGGCGAAAATCTGCCATTTGGACATAAATCCTGCCAGCGGCGGAACTCCTGCTAAACTGAGCAGCGCCAAGATCAGCGCGAGCGCTGCCAGCGGGACACGCCGCGCCGCGCCGTTCAGGTCATCGACTCTCAATGGGCGATCAATGCCGCTCTGACGGTGCATCGCATCCATGAGCGCGCCGGCGGCGAGAAAAGCCAGCCCTTTCATCAGACCGTGATTCAGCAGTTGGAATAGGCCGCTGCGAATCCCATCCGGCGTTCCGGTAAGCAGCCCGATGCCAATACCAAACAGCACGTAGCCAATCTGCGGTAGGCTCGAACAGGCGAGCAGGCGTTTGAGATCACGCTGACGCAACGCGAGCAGGTTGCCGACGGTCATATTGACGATGCCGAAAAGCAGCAGCAGTCCGGCGAACGAGGGCAGCGGCACGAGAACCCGCAGCAGCGGGATCAGCCCGGCCTCGGTGACGACACTCGCCAGCAGCGCGCTGATTCCGTCCGGCGCTTGCGAGTACGTGTCCGGGAGCCAGGTATGCAGGGGGACAATTGCCAGCTTCACGCCGAAGCCGACGATCAGCAGCACTCCGGCGATAGCCGGCATAGCGCCAGTCATCGGCTGGTTCAGCGCTAACGTGCCTGACTGTGCCAGCAGCAGGCCGATCCCGAACAGGATGAGCGTTGAGCCGAGCGCGCTTTGCACCAGATATTTAATCGCTGCTTCGAGCGCTGCCGGGTCATTGCGCCGGAAAGCGACCAGAAAATAGGTCGAGGTCACCATGAGTTCAAACCACAGCCACAGATTGAACAGGTCAGTCGTACATGCCATGCCAATCAGCGCTCCGGTGAGGATCAGCAGCAGCGCATAATACTGGCCTGCGCCGGTTTGCTCCTGCGTGTCGCGCGCAGCGTAAATCGCTACGATCAGAGACAGCGCCAACGTCAGCGCGATGAACAGCACACCTAACCCGTCGGCGCGGAGTACCACGCTATTGATCTGAATGGTGTCAGCGAGTATGTCCCTGAGCATCAGGGCGAACCACACCCACTCGACCGTCAGTGTCGCCAGCGTTAGCGCTCTCGCTGTCCCCGTGCGAAGCAGCCGTCCGGCAAAGTAAACGATCATGCTCATGAGCAGAGGCGAAGCCAGCAGCAAGCTCATGCTGCCCTCCCAACGATCACCAGCAGCATAACGACGATTAGTCCAGCGATAATCCAGGCGATATTCCAGTTGAGCTGTCCGGTCTGTAGCTTGCGTACTTCGTTCGAAGCCCGGTTCGCCAACGCGACGGCGATATTGTCAAGTCCGTAAAAGACCGCGTTGTCCGCCGCAGCGATTTTGTGGGTCAGCCAGTTGAAGGGATTGATAATCATGACGTTATACAGGTCATTGATCCGCCATCCCTCGCTGGATGCCGTAAACAGTTTTCCTGCCAGCGGCTCATCGGCGTGGTCGTGGTGGTAGAGTGCGTAGGCCAGCACGATCCCGCTCAGGGCGATCAACGAAGAGAGTGCCGCAAGCGGAAGATTGAAGGAAGCGGAGACGACTTCTCCGGTGCTGGCGGCGAGCCAGCGGGCGAACCACGCGGAACCGGGAAGATTAAGCAGCCCGCCGACCGCTGCCAGCAGCGCCAGCACCATGAGCGGATACGTCAGCAGCGGGTGGCTCTCGTGAGCCTGTTGAGCGGCAGCGCTGCGCGGCGCGCCTGCGAAGATCAGCATGAACTGGCGCGCGATGTAAAAGGCCGTCAGCAATCCTGCCGCCGCCAGCGCAAGATACAGGATGAGGCTGCGCTCGTAAGCGGCAGCGAGGATTTCGTCTTTCGAGAAAAAACCTGAGAACGGCGGCAAGCCAGCCAGCGCCAGCGCGCCGATCAGATAAGTCGCACAGGTGATCGGCATTCGCCGCAGTCCGCCCAGCGCGCGCGCATCCTGAGTACCCAGCGCGTGCAGAATTGATCCAGCGGCGAGGAACAGCAAGGCTTTAAAGAAAGCGTGGGTGATCAAATGGAACATGCCTGCCGCATACGCGCCCAGGCCAACCGCCGCGATCATCAAGCCCAACTGACTGATCGTTGAATAGGCCAGCACGCGCTTGATGTCAAACTGGCTGACCGCAATACTGGATGCCAGCAGCGCCGTTGCTGTGCCCGTGAGAATAATCAGGGTTTGGGTGAACGGCGCGAGGTCGAACAACACGTGCGAGCGGACGATCAAGTAAATGCCTGCCGTCACCATCGTCGCGGCATGGATCAGCGCGGAAACGGGTGTTGGGCCAACCATCGCATCCGGCAGCCAGACGTAAAGCGGAATTTGCGCGCTCTTTCCCGTTACCCCAACAAAGAGCAGGAGTGTAATCGCCGTGACGCTCGGAGCGCCGAGGGCAAACGCGCTGCGCGCTGTGGCAAAGATCGGCGTGAAGTCCAGCGTGCCAAAGCGGGTCGCCAGCAGCAGCAAAGCAATCAGCAGGCCAGCGTCGCCAATTCGGTTGACGATGAAGGCTTTGCGCGCGGCGCTGCTGATTTGTGTACCCTCGCCCGCTTTATCAAACCAGAAGCCGATCAGCAGGAAGGAGCACAGGCCGACACCCTCCCAGCCCGCGAACAACATCAGGTAGTTGTTGGCAGTGACCAGAACGAGCATGGCGGCCAGAAACAGATTGAGGTAGATGAAGAAGCGCGTAAAACGTGGATCGTCGCGCATGTAGCCAATCGCGTAGACGTGGATGAGCGTGCCGATTCCCGTCACAAGCAGGATCATGGTCATCGACAGCGTATCAACGTACAGCGTCCAGCCGACTGCGAAGCCGCCAACCTGAATCCATTCGGCCAGTGGCAGCGTGATGGGCTGGGGGTTTGCCAGCATTGCCGTGAACTGGAGCAGGGCGATAGCGAACGACAAACCTGCCGCTCCGCTGGCGATAATCCCCTGAACTGGCGCTTGCCAGTCTCTAGCGAAGGTTAGATTCAGCGCGATGCCCAGAATGGGAAAGAGCATAGCGAGGGCAATCATTGAACCCGCCTTGTCTCTGCGATTATCTCCTCAAGGTAGACAGCGCGCGCACGTCCAGCGTCCCACAGCGCTGCCGCACTTTGACAGCCAATGCCAACGCGATGACTGCCGTAACTGTATCGACGACGATTGCACTAAGAGCGATGCTCTGACCCAAATTCGGATGACCGCTGGCAAGACCGGCCAGCAGGAGCAGGATCAGCGCTGCTTTGGAGGTCAATTGAAGCGCGATGATCACTTTGAGCAGGTTACGCGCGGTCATTAACCCATATAATCCAATTGCGAGCAGACCGATCACGCCAACCAGCGCGACCGCTTGATTCATCACGAGGTCTGCTCCTGTTTCTCTTCGATGCTCAGGGCAGGCGTTAGCACCGGTTTTGGTTTTTCGTGGCGCTGCGCGAGCAGGCCGACAACCGACAGCGCACAGGTAAAGAGCAGCACGATCTGTACCAGCATGTCGAGGCTGCGTTCATGCCAAACGGTCTCCGTGAATGAGGGATCGCCCGATGGATTGCTGATACCGATCAATGGCAGGGTGAACAGGATGAGCAAGAGCGAGCAAGCCAACGCGAGTGCCGTGCCGAGCAGCCACGAAACGCCCCCTTGTTCGGGCTGTGGCTCATCACCTGCCAGACTGATCGCAAAGACGAACAGCACTGTCACCAGACCTGCGCCGACACTGAGTTCGATCACGGCAAGTTGGTAAGCACCCAGGCCGTATAAGAGGATCGCTGCCAGCGCACTTACCCCCGCCAGCCATAACGCTGCATTGATTGGTCGCGCCGAGCGAACGGTCTGGATTCCACAAAAGAGTATTCCGATTAAGACCATTACGTTGAACATCACAACCCTCCTTGCTTATAACGTAAGCTTTCGCCACGAAGTGATCAAGTGTCGAACAGCATCCTTTCCGAGTGAGTTTTGGTACTGATTGCTGCGGGAGAAATCTGAGGTATTGCTGAGGCAGGCCATCCACAGGTCAGCGAGGTTTCCGTAAGGTGGTGCAAGAGGTATCGAGCAGAAACTCATAAGTAATCGAGTGCGTGTCTCGTCTTCTCGATGTCTTCTGCAAAGCCGCGTGTCTCGGTATCTGGTGTCAGGCGACACGCGTGTCGTCGAGAGCGCCGACCATATACTGAACAATTTCCTGGCTGTCGGTCTCAGATGTTTTCTTCTCGGTGACTTTATGCCCGCGATGCAGCACCACGATCCGGTCGGTCACCGCAAACACGTCCGGCAGGGTATGGCTGATCAGGATGACGGGCACGCCCTGAGTACGCAGACGCCGGATAATTTCGATGACCTTGCGCTGTTCGATGACGCCCAGATTATTGGTCGGCTCGTCCATAATCATCAGCTTGGCCTGCCAGTACATCGCGCGGGCGATGGCGACCGCCTGGCGCTGTCCACCGGAGAGCTTATCAATTTCCTCGATCAGGCTCGGAAAGTGGATATCAAGCGTACTCAGGACGTTTTCCGACTCATGCAGCATGTATTTCTCATCCAGTACCCTGACGAGACCGCCGAGATAGCGTTTCTCGACTTCGCGCCCCATAAAGATGTTCGCGCTCACGTTCAGGTTTCCCGCCAGCGCTAAATCCTGATATATGGTTTCGATCCCCGCATCGCGGGCTTCAATCGGCAGTGAAAAATGGACAGGTTTGCCCTCGAAGATAATTTCGCCTTCATCTGCCTGGTATACACCGGAAATGCACTTGATCAGGGTTGATTTTCCGGCTGCGTTGTCACCGACGAGGCCGACGACTTCACCAGGATACACGTCAAGGTCAACCTGATTTACGGCCACGAGGCCGCCGAATTTCTTGACTAATCCTCGGACACTCAGCAGTAGTTCCATCCGATTCCTCACTCCGATTTCATTCGGCCAATGATAAGGTCGCGCCCCTGATCGATGAGCACGGCGAGAATGACGACCACGCCGACCACCACGTACTGCCAGAACGGTTGGACGTTGAGCATCACCAGTCCGGTTGTGAGCAGGGCGATAATCAATGCGCCGATCACGGTTCCCACGATATTGCCGTGACCGCCGAACATGCTCACGCCGCCAATAATGACGGCGGCAATCGACGAAAGCAGCAGCGGATCACCGGCAATTGGGGAGCCTCCATTGAAGCGCGCGGTATGCAGGATACCTGCCAGTCCGACGGTCAGCCCGGAGAGCGTATAAAGAATGATCATATGACGGTCAACCCGGATTCCGGCGCGAGAGGCAGCCTCGGCGTTGCCGCCAATGGCATAGGTATGGCGTCCAAAGCGCGTTCGGCGCAGTACGAATACCGCCACGCCGACGACAAGCGCCGCCACAACGACCGGGTAGGTGAAAACGCGGTCAAGTGAGCGTAAAGCAATCCCGGTTGCATCTGGATGCTGGAAAAAGTAGATATTCCCATTGAGCAGATAAATCATCGACTCGTTACCGAAATTCCGCACCCCCGGCGGCATTCCGATCACAACGTTGCCGCCAGAGATCAGATAGGCAATCCCGCGCGCGATAAAGGACATGCCCAGCGTGACAATGAATGAAGGTATGCGCAGCTTCGCGATGATGAGGCCATTGACGAAACCGGGGATCATGGCGCTCACCAGACCAGCGCCAAAACCGAGCAGGATCGAGAGTCCCTCACCGATTCCCGTTGGAAGCAGGATGACAATCACGCTCGCGGACACGACGGACGCCATGCCCATCACCCAACCCACCGAGAGATCAATGCCGCCCGCGATAATGACAAAGGTTTGTCCCAGCCCCATCAGCAGAACGGGTACGATCTCGACCAGAATATTCTGCGAATTGCGAACGGTCAGAAAATCAACCTGCTGGTAAATTTTGGTTGTAATCGTAAATACCAGAATTAACGCAAGCAGGAAAAGCCACGCCCAGACACGGCTCAAGAGCAAAATCGCCTGTCTCATCCCAAGCGATTGCGCGATCTCTCCACTTTTTTGCGGGCTTTCGACGCGCTTTTCGAGCGCCATTTTTGACTCCTAAGGGGATTTTTTGATTGGGGACGGCGCGCAGCCGTCCCCACGAAAACGCCGTAAATTACTCCGGTAGCTGGTAAATGAAGCGGGCAACCGCCGGGTCATCCACGTTCTTGGCCGTGATGACCTGATAGCCAGTTGGCACACGCCGAGGCAGGCTCGTGACGCCTGCGGCATCCGCCATCGCGAATTCAACGGCCATGTAACCCATATCGTACGGTTTCTGGGCGATGACCATCGAAATCGCGCCCTGACGCAGTTTCTCGATGGCATCCTGCGTCGCGTCAAACGCGACGACCTGCACCTGTCCGCCCAAACCCGCGTTAATGACGGCGTTGCTCGCGCCGGTCGCGCTGAACACGTTCACGCCAAAGATGCCGCCCAGATCGGGAACACGCTGGAGCACGGCTGCGGTTTGCGCGGCAGACGTATTCGCGTCGTCAAGGTTGTAGTCCATACCGACGAGCTGCATGTTCGGATATTCGGCGATGCCTTCCTTGAAGCCCTGACCGCGCTGCTCGGTTGTGCTCGTGCCGACAGTCGTGTTCTGAACGTAGACTTTGCCCTTCTCACCGAGTGTCTGCGCCAACGCCTCGGCAGCGATGCGGCCACCTTCGACGTTATCCGAGCCGATGTAGGACAGCGGGAATTTCACCGGGCCGTTCACGTAATCGCCGTCGCCCAGGAACGTATCAACCGTAATGACCTTGATACCCGCGTCAGCCGCAGCTTGCAGCGGCGCGACCATCTGGTCTTTATCGGTTGGCGCGATAATCAGGTAATCGAGGTCGCCGCGCGCGATCATCGCATTGAGAATCGGCGTCTGGCTGTTTGGCCCCCAGGGAGCAGGCGGGTATTGGGACACCACGCTTAGGCCGAAGTCCGCCACCGCTTGGTTGATGCCAACTTCCATCACCTGATAAAAAGGATCGACGATACCGGCGACAAAGCCGATCTTGATCTTCGGGGTTGCCTGAGGTTGCGCGGCAGCCGAGAGCGGTACGATTGCCAGCAAGACCAGCAGCATACAGGCAAGAATCATCAATTTCTTGGACATGTTGCCTCCAAAATGAGATGGGATATCAGCAAAAATGCAGCAAATTCAAAGCGGATTGGTCGCAAATATGCCTCCTTTCGAATGGGGGATGGGCAGTTATCCTTGCCCGAAACAGGATGGCGGCCTTGAGCGACTCAGGTGCTATCTGTCAGCGATGCTACGCAATCGTGACTTCGGTACACAGGTAAACGTCTTGAATGGCGTGGAGCAGCGCTACGCCGTCAGCCATTGGACGTTGGAAAGCCTTGCGACCGCTGATTAGCCCCATACCACCCGCGCGCTTGTTGATCACGGCTGTCCGCACGGCTTCGGCGAGGTCGTTCTTACCGCTGGCTCCGCCAGAATTGATCAGCCCGACGCGCCCCATATAGTTATTCGCGACCTGATAGCGGGTGAGATCAATGGGGTGATCCGAGGTCAACTGGGTGTACATGCGCTCATCAAACTTGCCGTATGTGCTTCCGGGCGTGTTCAACGCCTTGTAACCGCCGTTGGACTCCGGTTGCTTCTGTTTCACGATGTCGGCCTCAATCGTCACGCCGAGATGGTTGGCCTGACCGGTCAGGTCGGCAGAGGTTTCATGGTTCACGCCGTTGACCTTGAAGCCCGGATTGCGCAGATAGCACCAGAGCACTGTCGCCATACCCAGCTCGTGAGCAGCAACAAAGGCTGCGGAAACTTCAACGATCTGGCGGGTACTTTCCGGGGAACCGAAATAGACCGTCGCGCCGACGGCGGTTGCGCCGAGATTCCAGGCTTCTTTGACCGTGCCGAACAGCACCTGATCATACTTGTTCGGGTAGGTCAGCAGTTCGTTGTGATTGATCTTGACGATGAACGGGATTTTGTGGGCATACTTGCGCGCGACTGCGCCGAGCACGCCAAACGTCGAGGCGACGGCGTTGCAGCCGCCCTCCATCGCCAGTTCGACAATCCTGCCGGGGTCAAAGTAATCCGGGTTCTTGGCAAACGAAGCGCCGCCTGAATGCTCGATCCCCTGATCAATCGGCAGGATGGAGACGTAACCCGTTCCTGAAAGCCGTCCGTGCGTGTGTAACTGCTCCAGACTCTTCAGGACTTGCGGTGACCGATCCGACTGTCCCCAGACCTCACCAACGCAGTCTGGGCCGGGAATGTAGAGGCGCTCCTTGCTGATCGTCTTGCAGGTATGAGTCAGGAGCGACTCGGCTTCGCTGCCGAGCAGTTCGACAATCGCGTCTATCTCAGAGGTGGTTGGAGCTACATTTAAGGCCATCGTATTTTCCTTAAGAAATATATAACCGTGCTACGAACATTATGTCACTACGTTTGGTCTAGCACTTTCCCTATCCATAAACCAATGACAAATGTCACGGTTACGATGTGTATTTCCTCACAATCTAAATCCGGTATCGTTCTGTCATCTGGTTCGGGAGGTAAAATAATTAAAAGGTTAATACTTATATGCTTAAGGATTAGCGACATCATGCGTATTGCAGTTTTGACAGGGGGTGGAGACGTTCCGGGGCTGAACTCCGCTATCAAAGCGATTGTCAACCGGGCAACAACCAACGGGTACGAAGTCCTCGGAATCCGCCGAGGCTGGATGGGACTGGTACAGATCGATCCCGACGACATGGACAATCAGAAATGGGCCATGCCGTTGGACAAAGAAGCTGTACGCCGCGTCGACCGCACTGGCGGCACATTTCTACATACCTCACGCACCAATCCGGCCAGCGTCAAGCCCAGCGAGATTCCTGAGTTTTTGTGTGAAGCGGGGAAACCGTACGACAAACCGCAAGACTTGACCACGCACGTCGTTAAAGTAATCGAAAAGCTGGGAATCGACTGCCTGATCCCGATTGGCGGTGATGACACTCTGGGTTATGGCGAACGGCTCGCCCGCGAAGGCATACGCGTCATTGGTATTCCCAAAACGATGGATAACGACGTTTACGGCACCGATTACTGCATCGGCTTCTCGACGGCGGTCACGCGCAGCGTGGAATTCATTCACGCGCTGCGAACCTCGGCAGGCTCGCACGAACGGATTGCCGTGATCGAATTGTTTGGCCGCAATTCCGGCGAAACGTCGTTGATCGCGGCTTATCTGGCCGGCGTTGACCGCGCGCTCATCTCGGAGGTGCCATTCGATAGCCACAAGCTCGCCAGGCTGATCATGGAAGACAAGCAGGCTAATCCGAGCAACTACGCCATGCTGACCGTCTCGGAGGGCGCTCATCCCATCGAAGGCGAGATCGTTGAAGGCGGTCAAGCCGATGCCTTTGGTCACCGCAAGCTCGGCGGGATTGGTCAGTACGTTGGCGATACCCTGAAACAGATTACCGGACAGAATATCATCTACCAGCAGCTTGCCTATCTCATGCGCAGCGGCGCTCCTGACTCGCTCGATTTGATGGTCGCCGCCAACTTCGCGCACGTGGCAATGAGCCTGATCGAGCACGGCGAATCGGGGCGGTTGGTGTGCTTGCAGCGCGGCATCTACAGCGACGTACCGATCTCGACGCTGGTGCAGGGCAAGAAGCGCGTCAATGTGCCTGAACTCTATGACAGCGATTGCTATCGCCCGCGCGTCCGCCACGTCCTGGGAATGCCGATGTTCCTAACCTAATTGCCTCTGATTTCCGTTCTGATTCATTCACACTCTCGCTCAGGAAATCAGCAGTTTCGAGGTGTGTTATACGTGAAATCAATTCGATAGTGCCGAGGCTGATGCAATTTTGATCGCATCGGCCTCGTGCGGAAAGAGGCGACTGATATCATGTTACGACGTATCGCGGTCTTAACAGGGGATGACGATGCTCCCGGCATGAACGCAGCGATACGCGCTGTGACCCGCGCGGCGCATCATTACGATTGGGGAGTATTCGGGATTTGTAATGGGTATGAGGGATTGCTTCAGGGGGAGCTGATCCCACTCACGACGCACAGCGTCGATGGTGTTGTTCAACGCGGCGGCAGTATGCTCGAAAGTATCGATAACAGCCGATTTGTGACCGAAGCGGGACAGGAACTTGCACTGCGGACGCTCAACGAACAGAAAATCGACGCCATGATTGTCATTGGTGGGGAAGAAACGCAAACCATCGCTCATGCGCTCTCGAAGTCGAAATTTGCCGTCAACGGTGTGGCTGCTTCAGTTGAAAACGACCTTGCAGGTTTCGATATGATCGTTGGCGTGGACACCGCTTTAAACCTCGCGCTCGATGCGATTGATCACCTCAAGATCACGAAGTCAACGGATTTCTGCGCGATTCTTGAGGTCGCGGGTCGCCGATGTGGGTATTTGGCGCTGGTCTCCGCCATTGCGAGTGACGCGGACGGCGTTGTGATACCGGAAATCGAGACGACGCCCGAAGAAATTGAAGAAATAATCCGACAAGAGCGCGATCACGGTCACGCGCATCCCGTGATTGTGGTCGCGGAAGGCGCAGTTTGCAACGCAGATCGATTGATGCGCCATTTTGCTCACAACAATCCTCTGAACCGACGGGAACAGCCTATCCGACTCGGCCACATTCAGCGACGGGCTGCGCCAAACGCGTTTGACCGCTTTCTGGGGGCATATCTTGGTGTTTGCGCTGTCGATGCACTGGCGCGCGGCGAACAGGGCGTTATCGCCGGTTATCTCGGCGGCGCGGCACGGGTGCTGCCCTATGCCGAGATGATTGATAAAAAGAAAGAAATTGCTCCAAACTTGATGCAGCTTGCCAGCGTGTTCCTTCCTTCGTATTCGAGAGTGAGCTTAAGCCACTCCTAAAGGAACGCTTTCACCATGACTTGGAAACGTCTCGCCGTACTGACCAGCGGGGGCGATGCGCCCGGAATGAATGCCGCTATTCGCGCGATTGCGCGTATTGCTTTAAACCGTGATATTGAGGTCTATGCGATCTACGAAGGCTATCAGGGCTTGATCGATGGCGGCGACTGTATCCGTAAGCTCTCGTGGGATTCGGTTGGCGGCATCCTGCATCGCGGTGGGACGGTCATTGGAACAGCCCGCTGTGAGGCTTTTCGGACGCATGAGGGGCGACGACTGGCCGCCTGCAACCTGCTCGAACATGAGATTGACAACCTGATCATTATAGGCGGTGACGGCAGTCTCACCGGAGCAAACCTGTTTCGTCAGGAATGGCCGGTCTTGCTGGGAGAACTGGTCACAATGGGCAAGATCAGCCAGGAGACGGCAGATAAACACGCGCGCCTGACCATCATCGGCTTGGTCGGCTCCATTGACAATGATATGTTTGGCACCGACATGACCATCGGTGCCGATACTGCGCTGCACCGAATTACCGAAGCCGTCGATGCCATTAGCAGTACCGCAGCGAGCCATCAACGGACATTTGTGGTGGAAGTCATGGGGCGCAACTGTGGCTATCTCGCGCTAATGGCGTCGATTGCGACTGGCGCTGACTGGGTGTTAATCCCCGAAAATCCGCCTGACGTGGATCACTGGGAAGAAAAGATGTGCGCTGCTCTCAAAGCGGGGCGTGCCGCTGGACGCCGGGATAGCATCGTGATTGTTGCTGAAGGTGCCCATGACCGCTACGGTAATCCCATTGACAGCGCCTACGTGCGCAAGGTGCTGGAAGAAAAACTGCAAGAGGAAGTGCGGGTGACCGCATTGGGGCATGTTCAACGCGGGGGAACGCCGAGTGCGTTTGACCGTAATCTGGGCACATTGTTAGGGAACGCTGCGGTTGAAGCCATCCTTTCGGGATCGGCAGAAACGGAACCGGTCTTGATCGGTCTGCGCAATAACCGGATTGTCCAGTTGCCCCTGATGCGGTGCGTCGAACAAACCCATGCGGTCGCCGAGGCGATTGCGGCTCACGATTACGAGCGTGCAATGGAGCTTCGAGGCCCCAGTTTCAAACGCGCGTTTCGCACGCTGCGGACATTGCTGCGATCTCTGCCGCACGAGCCGACCCCCGGACAGAAACGTCTACGAATTGCGGTAATAAACTCCGGCGCTCCGGCACCGGGCATGAATACCGCGATCCGCACTGCGGTGCGCATCGGTCTCGACCGAGGTCATATCATGCTGGGCGTGAATAACGGTTTCCAGGGATTGATCGATGGCACTATTCGTGAGATGGACTGGATGAGCGTCAATGGCTGGGCAACAACGGGCGGCTCTGAATTGGGCGCGAATCGGGAAATCCCAAAGGGGCGTGATTTCTACGCCATTGCGCGAAATATCGAAAAACATGACATTCAGGCGCTGTTGATCATCGGCGGCTGGTCAGCTTATCAGGGAGCTTACCAGTTACATCACGAACAGGATAACTTCCCTGCCTTCAACATGCCGACGATCTGTTTACCCGCTTCAATTAACAATAATCTGCCCGGTTCCGAACTCAGTATTGGAGCAGATACGGCGCTCAATAATATTGTCTGGGCCGTTGATCGGATTAAGCAGTCCGCCATCGCGCAGCGCCGCTGCTTTGTCGTGGAAGTGATGGGACGCCATTGTGGGTATCTCGCGTTGATGGGCGGGCTGGCGACCGGTGCTGAACGGGTGTATTTGCCCGAAGAAGGCGTCACGTTGAGCGATCTACAGGCCGACCTGAACCAACTGATGACGGGCTTCAAGAGTGGCAAACGCCTCGGCTTGATGATCCGCAACGAGAATGCCAATCCCGTCTATACCTCGAATTTTATGGCCGCGCTGTTCGAGGAAGAGGGTGGCGGTCTGTTCGACGTGCGGCAGACGATTTTGGGGCACGTGCAGCAGGGGGGTGATCCCTCGCCGTTTGATCGCATTCAGGCGACGAGGCTGGCCGCCCAATGTATTGAATTCCTCATCGAGAATGCCCAGACCAATGAGCCTATGAGTGCGTTCATCGGCATCGAATCGGGCGATATTCAAATTCACCCGATTGAGGATATGGCGCGTATGTGCGATCAGGTGAATCAACGTCCGAAAAAACAGTGGTGGCTCGACCTGCGCCCGATTGCCAAAGTTCTGGCTCAACCCGCGCCTACGCCCCAGACCGAGATCGAGCAGCATCGAGATCGGATTGACCGAAAAGAGGAGCTTGCTCTGTTCTGATTAAACGAATTTTTGGGAAAAAATAGATACGTGGTTGCGAAGAAAATGATGAACCTTGAGACGAAATATCTGAATATGCCGCTGCGTTCGCCGCTGGTCGTCTCCGCGTCACCCCTCTCGCAAAGCCTGGACAACGTTAAACGGATGGAAGATGCCGGAGCAGGCGCAGTGGTGTTCTATTCGCTTTTTGAGGAGCAAATTCGCGTCGAGCAGCGCATCCTCCGCTATTACGCCGAGCACCCGACAGCAACCCCCTCCGACGCGGCAGCACTCTTTCCCGCGAAGGCGCATTTCCCACTGCATCTTGATGATTACCTTGAACAGCTTGCGCAGGCCAAAGGCGCAGTTTCAATTCCGATCATCGCCAGCCTGAACTGTAGATCGCTCGGCAATTGGACAGATTTCGCTCAGAAGATTGGGCAATCGGGCGCAGATGCACTGGAACTGAATATTTATCCAATACCGACCGACCAGGAGCAGGCTTCTGAACCAATCGAAGCCATGTGTGTGACGATATTGAACAATGTGAAGTCGGCGGTCGAAATTCCGGTAGCAGTGAAGTTAAGCCCTTTTTTCACCAATCTCGCGTGGATGGCGCATAAGCTTGATCTCGCCGGAGCGGATGCGCTTGTCCTGTTCAACCGCTTTTACCAGCCTGACCTTGATCCGGCTAGATTGGAATTGAAATCGGATATTCCGCTTGGTAATCGCTCTGATCTGCGCCTGCCACTCCACTGGATTGCCATTTTGTACGGCAGCATCAAGCCCGATTTGGCGGCGACAGGGGGCATTTACACCGCAGAGGATGTAGTCAAGCTGCTGATGGTTGGCGCCAAAGTGACGATGCTGGCCTCTGTACTGCTCAAGGAGGGGATTGACCGACTGCGAACGCTCGAACAGGATTTACGCAGTTGGCTCCTTCAGAACGACTACGAGTCTGTAGCCAGTTTGCAAGGTATTCTGCCGCAGTTTCACAGTCGAGATGTGAGCACCTTCGAACGCACCGAATATCTACGCGCAATTTTGCCTCGCAGCGCGCATACTCAATAGGTGCGCTAACTTCCCAAAACGTCGTGTTCGGGGGCACGTGCTTGGGGTTGCTGCCGACCGAATCGGTGCTGTTTTGCTCATGCGGCGTTTCATTCCCGTGCCATGATTAAAGCTCATGGGCGGCTGCGTGAGATGGCTCGCGGAAAAAGGCGTCGAGCGCGATATGGATTGGTTCGATCCTAACGATCACGCGCGTTTCCTTTTGTTTTTGTTCGACGGGATAAATATCTCCGTAAAAGGACGATTTTCCCGTATAGCGCCGTGTGAGCTGATCGGCGTGAGCTTCTGCCCCGCAGATTTCCATGTCGATGACGCGCCCTCGCACTTCCAGCCAACGACTGCTGTCCTGCGGATCAATCACCAGCAGCGTCACTTTAGGGTCGCTGCGCATGTTTTTCACCTTCTGCCGCTCAAGGGTCGTATTCAGCAGCAGATTGCAGCCGTCATAGTCGATCCAGACAAGGCTGCACTGCGGTTGGCCGTCGGGCATGACGGTTGTCAGAATGCCGTAAACAGGAGCGCACAGTAAATCGATATGAGAGTTTGGAATTGTGGTTGGCATCGTTATCCCTCCGTCCGCACGCGCGTCGGCATAATTCGGACTTTGACCGGGGTAAAGCTCGTCCTCAATTCAGCAGAGACGCTGTCGCCAAAGAATTGGGCTGCTGGCTTGCCGAGATATTTGCTGGTGAGCCGGTTGAGATGTTCGAGCGCGTCTACTTCGGTCATTTCGATGACGATGCCGCGAATTTCGATGTAGTGGAGGGGATTGCAGGTATCGTAAGCAAGCAGAGTGACTTTTGGATTGGCGCGCATATTTTTCTCTTTTTGAAATCCGCGCATCGTGTTGACGCACAGACAGCCGCCTTCGCGATTACACCATACGGGCGTGGTCTGCGGCTGACCGTTAGGTAGGATGGTCGTCAAGGCCGCGTTGTGCTGACCGTCAATCAGGTCACGATGAGAGTCTGGAATAGGAACCATCTGTATTCTCCGCCGCAATGCTGTCGGGCGCGCGATAGCGAGTTCTCCGGCTGGCGCTGCTGTGTTGATACGCGCTTAAAACTGTCGATGCCAGCGCTCGAACAGGGAATAGGGAGAGGACATCATGGATGTATAGAGCGCGTTGGCGGCGACGGAATATCCGGCGACGGTCGCATGAATCGCGCCCAACTGCTGCAATCGGCGTAATCCTTCCCGCATGATCTGCTTACCTAATCCTTTGCGCTGATGCGTCGGTGACGTGCCAACCGGCTCGAACATGCCTGTGCGCGTCACGTCGTCGTACCAGATTGTGCAGAACGCGGCCATCTCACCGCCGGGAGCGATGGTCACGAGATCGAGGTCACGGCGGTAGAGCGGACAGCGCTGGATATCCTGGTACCACTCCCAGCCCAGATAGTTTTCATTCGGCTCGTCCGGGTGAAATGCTTTCCAGGAAACCCAGGCGCGTGTTGGAACTTCATCCTTGTCGCCGAGCGACCGGACGACATAGCCAGAGACAGGAGCCGATTCCACAATGGGGCGGCTGAGATCGCGGCCATATTGATGTTCAGGCCAGCCGCCTTTCTGATACCCATATTTCTGAAGCATTTGAATGCGAAGCGCGTCGTTCTGCGCTGCCCAAACGGTCAGATGATGCAAACCGTCTGAATCGGGTTCCGCAAGCTGGTTTTCTGCGGTCTCAAGCATGGCTTGCTCAAGTTCTGGCGTGCGTAAGTTGGGATGGACGTTCAAAAAGGCGTTGCTTCGGCCATCGACCGTGAGCGCCCCGGCGATAGTGCCGTTGGCGGTTTCAAAAATGTGGATGGCCTGACTGAGCGGGTAATGATCATTCAGGGGATTGATGAAATAACGCCAGTAGTCCAGACGCGCAGCTTGCCAGCTTAACTCCTGACGGTGATTGCAGAGAAAGACTTCGCGGAGAAACGCGCGCAGCCGCCAGTAATTCTCCTCGTCGTCAATTGAGCGTATTTGGTATGGCATAGCATCACTTCATTTCTGATCTGCCGTATTCTCAAGCACCGTCATCGAAATGAGGATGAAGGCGCTGCGGTTTCGGAGCGAGCACGGCGTCATTTGCGGCGACGTTGGCCTTCCAATCATCCAGGACACGATCGACGACCTGATGCGCGGAAATCAGCGCGGATGGCACGCCGGTTCCGGGATGTGTACTCGCGCCTACAAAGTACAGATTCTGATAACGCGGATGGCGGTTGTGTGGGCGGAAGTAGGCAAGCTGCGTCAGCGTATGCGACAGCCCGTGTGTCGCCCCTTTCATAAGGTTATAGCGCTTGTGCCACGAGGGTGGCGTATAGTTCATTTCAAACTTCAGATGTGCTTCCAGATCGGTGATGCCGAGCAGCGCCAGCCGATGGAAAACCGCCTTTCGTGCCAAATCGCGCAGCTCGACCCAGTCTTGTGCGTGCTTCTCGTCCATGTGCCCAACCGGGACAATTGCGACCAGTGTATCCTGCTCTGGCGGCGCGGCAGCGGGATCAAGGCGGGCGGGTGCGTGAATATACAGGCTTGGATTGTCCGGCAGCGTGAACTGCTCGCTGATGCTTTTGAAGTTTTCCTGATAATCTTCGGCCAGAAAGAGCGTATGGGCGCTGAGTTCCGGGTAGGTTTTATCCACTCCCCAGAAAAAGCTGATCGCCGAGCAGGAAAATTCTTTATCTACCAGCTCTCCAGCCAGATCGGGGTCGGGGAGCAGTTGCGTATAAACGTAGGGTAGATCGGCGTTGGCGATTACAATGTCCGCTGCCTGCCAACGCCCGTTGCTCAACAGCACGCCGCGCGCGCGCGACCGCTCAATATCAATCCGCTCGATAGGCGTTTCAAACTCAAATTCCACACCTGCATCGGTGGCGATTTGCATCAGCGCCTCGACGACGCTGTACATCCCGCCTTTGGGATACCAGACGCCATGCGCCAGTTCGGTATAGGGCATCATCGAGAAGGTCGATGGGGCTTCAAATGGACTCAGCCCCATGTAGACATCCTGAAACGTGAACGCGGCGCGTAGATGCGGGTGCCTGAACAACGTGCTGACGTGATGGTAATGAGGGACAAGCGGCTTCAGGTTGAAAAGCAGCGGCAGGTTGTTGATGTTGAAAAATTCAAAGGCCGTGCGGAAGTCGCGCTCGACCAACTGCTCCATTGCCAGGTTGTAAAGCTGCCCGCCTTCACCCAGATAATGCAGGAAGGCTTGAAAACTGTTCGGCTCGATGGCCTCAATCTGCCGATACATGGCTGTCAGATCGGACGTGAGCGCCAGCCGACTGCCGTCGTCGAACACCAGATGATAAGTTGGATCGACGCGCTGGAGGTCGAGCCGCTCGTGCAGAGATGCGCCTAATGCGGCAAATTCCTGCTCATAAATCACGGGCATGATCAGCAGGGTTGGGCCAGAATCAAAGCGATGCCCCTCGTGACTAAAGTGATCGCAGCGCCCACCCGGTCGCTGATTCTTCTCAAAGACGGTGACGTGAAAACCGTGCCGGGCGAGATGGGCAGCGCTGGCGATGCCGCCGATGCCCGCTCCGATGACAATTGCAGTGGGTGACTTCATCATGTACCTCAAATCGACGATTTGGAGAACAGGGATAAGGTTGAACGAGCTAATGTCAGTTCGGTATACAGAGTGTCGTTTTCCGGGTAGGCGGCGCGCAGACGGTAACCATCGTGCTCAATCGTATCGAGTACATGCTCGAAGCGGGTCATATAGGCGTACCCTGCGAAGCGGCAGCGACGATTTCGCACCTGCGCCAGATAGCGCTTCCCCGCTTCAAAACAGCGGCGCGCCAGACGGACGCGGCTTTCGACCCATTCCCGATAAGCATCATTCTGGACCGCACATGGATCGAGGCGGTGCGCTTCCAGAAACTCACAGGGAATGTTGAAATAACCTGCCGCGCTGTCCTCGCAGGTGTCGCGCAGCATGTGTGTGATATGAGCGCCTGTGACGGCGAGATAGCGCTCGTCGGTGTGTGGCGCGTTGTCGTTGTGGCCGATGAAGTAATGGAGCGCTTCGGTCACTCCGGTGGCGAGATGGCAGGAGTATTCCGCAAGCTCGCCCTGTGAAATCAAGCGGCCTCTGCGCTCGGTATCGAAGGCCATGACCGCCATCAGGTTGCGGATGTAGGCTTGCAGCCCGCTGTGCGCTTCGCTGTCGGAAGCGATCAATTGGGCCAGCAGTGCTTCTTCGGGACAGAGATCGTCGAGAGTTTCACCGCGATAGCAGCGGTTCACCAACATCTGTTGCCGTTCGAGAAAGCCGATGCGTTCGGCGCGTCCGGCAGCTTTTCCATCGAGGTAGTCATCAACCCAGCGAAAATAGGCATAGGCGCGATAAGCATGACCGACGCGGCTGCGATCCGCCAGAAGGCGAATCGTATAGTAGGTGTGTTTGCTCGCAGCTTTGGTGATGGCAGCGGCTAAATTCGCGTGATCACGCCCATTAGGTTCGCATGGCGTTTCTCTGAAATGGAGGAGAAGAATCGGATCAACTCTCATAATCTACGCTTCCGATACCCACGTTTGCGGACGTAAAAAGCAGCCTCAACCAACCCCATGCGCGACGAGCGACGTGACGATGGCGGCGATATAAGGCAGCAGCGCCAGCAGCGCGACGGCTCTGCTGCGTTTGATCCGGTTCTGGTTATCCCAGTTGAACAGATACAGCGCCAGCCCAAGCGCCAGCGCGCCGCCGCTGAAAAGCACCGCCGCAGAGCCATAAGCATTGAAGTTCAGATGCCCGCCTACGACCCAGCCATTGACCAGATTCACGGCATGATTGCTCGGCAGAAGCAGGGCGATTTTCCCTAGCGCGGCTGGCAGCATCTCGCTGGGAAACATCAGCCCACCGATCAACATTGATGGCAGGAACACCGCTTGACCCAGCAGCATCGCCGCGCGTGAATTGGGCGCTATTACGCCGATCAGCAGCCCTAGCCCGGAACAGGCGAAAGCCATCAGCAGATAGGCCAGCGCAAAGCCCAGGCCGTTAACGGGCAGAACGGCATTAAACAGCAGCGGCGCAGAGACAATGATCAAGAGCGCGACAATCGTCGTATGCAGGATCGTCGTCAGCACAGGGATGAACAAAATCGACAGCTTGGAGATGCCGTGAATCTTGTAGCTGCGATAGACGCCGGATTCGCGTGCCGAGACAATCGGCTCCGGTAATCCCAGCATCGTACTCGTAAGGATAGTAAAAAACACCATCGCCGGAATCAGCGTGCGATTGAACGTGGGGTTCAGCCCTGTGAGCATCGCGCTCGCCAGAAGATAGAAGCCGAGTGGAAACAGATAGTTGAGCAGCAGGAGCGACTTGTTCCGCACACCCGTCCGAAACTCGAAATTGACGTGGTTGATAAAGGCGGTCATCGAACGGCCTCTCTGTGATTGGTGATCTCCAGAAAACGTTCTTCGAGCGATGGGCGCTCGACGCGCAGATCGATCAATTGGTCGTGCTGCGCCTTAATGTATTCGAGGATGGCGTAGACGCTCGCAGCCGGGTCGGTGCTGTAGTAAACGTCGTATTCATCTTTCAAGGTGTGTTGGCAAACGCCGGGAAACGTGAAGTCGTCAACCTGCATCGGCGGTTCAGTATGGATGGAAATCTTCGTATAGCCCGCGCCGGTCGAGGTCAGTTCGTTGGGCGTGCCGCTGGCCGCGATTCGCCCATGCAGCAGAATTGCCACGCGGTGCGCGAGCTTTTCGACCTCGGCCATGTCGTGCGACGACAGGATGATGGTTGTCCCCTGCTGCTGTAATTCCTCGATGAGCGCGTGAAGCTCCGTGCGTGAGATCACGTCCAGTCCCGCCGTTGGTTCGTCGAGAAAGACGACGGCAGGACGATGCGCTATCGCCAGTGCCAGCGCCAGACGGCGCTTTTGTCCGGTCGAGAGCGTGTCGTACTGAGTATTCAGCTTTTCGTCGAGTTCAAGCCGTTTCAGTAGGTCGAAGCGTGGCGCAACCTGGTGATACGCGCAGAAAAAGTTCATGGCTTCGCGCACGGTGATGCTGCCTGGCATCCCTGAGGCTTGCAACTGAACACCGATTTGGTTTCGTAATAGATGCGCGTCACGCACCGGATCCATGCCGAGGACGCGAAGCTGACCTCGATCCGGCTGGCGCAGCCCTTCGAGACTTTCCAGCGTGGTCGTCTTGCCTGCTCCATTTGGCCCAAGCAGCGCGAAAATTTCGCCGCGATAAACGTCAAAACTGGCGTCTTCAACGGCGACAAAATTGCCGTAGGCTTTGTGAAAATGCTGAACCTGCACGACAGGGTCGTTCATAAAGTGACCTTTCCGGTCTCACGCGTAGGAGCGGGCTTCGATAATCGTTCTCAGCAGGTGGATGAGTTCATCGGGAGGATCGCCCTTATAGACAAACCCATCAGTCCCGGATTCCAGCGCTTTCGTGCGCGCTTCTGGGTGCCTGCCCATCACGACTGTGCTGACGGAATGGGTTGTGTGGAGTTCGTTCAGGAGCGAAATGGGCTGTAAATCGGGAAGCTCCCATTCCAGAAGCAGAATATCAGGATGCAGGGTATTGATTTGCAGAAGGAGTTCATCATAGTTTGAAGCTTCAGCCGAAATCGTCAGCCCCAGACTTTCCTCGCACACAAGGCGTAGCGCTTGCCGGACTTCAGGTTCGTGATCGGCGATCAGCACGCTCAGGGTGGTGTCGTCTTTGCTCATGATCGAATCGTCCTTTCCACCTTTATTGAAAATCAAATCTCCCACAGCAGTAATCTGCTGCGGGAGAGTGTTTTTTCGATAGGACGATGGGGAGATTTCCCCGTCAGTTGACCAGGTGATGCTGCATGACAAGCGACGCGGCTTCAGTACGATTGCTGGCACCCAACTTGGAGATGATATTGCTGACGTGGTATTTGATCGTGGAAAGTTCGACTCCCAGCGCTTCAGCGATTTGCTGGTTATTCAACCCCTGAACGAGAAAAGGGAGAATATCCCGTTCGCGTTCGGTCAGGTCGTGACCGAGCGGAAGCGGAGCAGTCGCCGCGTGCATGAGCGCGAGGGTGGCTTCGGGGGCAAATGTCGGACAGCCATGAACGGCATTGCGAATGGCTGAAGCCAGTTGTTCCGCGCTCACGTTCTTGAGCAGATACCCAATCGCGCCAGCTTTGAGCGCTGCGCTCACCAGTTCCTCCTCGCGGAAGCTGGTCAGCGCGATGATCTGAATATCGGGATTGGCTTCCCGGATCAGCCGGGTAGCAGTAGCGCCATCCATATCCGGCATGACCATATCCATCAGAACCACGTCAGGCTTGGCATTCAGGCAGAGTTCGACGGCCTCTCTGCCGCCGCCTGCTTCGCCGAGCAGTTCAAAATCGTCGAACGCCATGACGAAATCGCTTAAACCGCTGCGTACTACTGCATGATCGTCTACGAGGACGATCCGAATCGGTTTTGCATTCATACTTTATACTTCCTGTCCCGGCCACGAGACGATAATCTGCGTTCCCTGACCGATAATTGAGTTCACGCTCAAAGTCGCTTTAATCGCGTCCGCGCGCTCCACCATGATCTTTAATCCCAGATGATTGGCGCGATTCGCCCATGGATCGAAGCCGATGCCATCATCGGAAATCGTGAGGCTGACTTGATGATGTGTCCCCGTCAACAGAATTCGCGCTGACCGCGCCTTCGAGTGTTTCGCGACGTTATTCAGCGCTTCCTGCGCGATGCGATAAAAAGCGGTTTTGACTTCGACGCACAGTTCACACTCACAGGTATCCACGATTTCAATGGCGATGTGTGTGCGTCCCGCGATTCCCTCGACAAGCTGGCGTAAGAGATCGCCAAGAGGAATTTCTTCCAGCGCAGCCGGACGAAGTTCCAGGAGCAGGGTGCGCATCTCGGCTAATGCGCCGCGTGTGAGTTCGCGGAGCTTTTCCAGCCGCACCATCCCCTCTGCCGGATCACGCGCCCAGATATGCGGGAGAACTTCTGCCGTCAGGCTGGCAGAAAACAGAGTTTGGGTGACCGCATCATGCAGATCACGCGCCAGCCGACCACGCTCGGCGGCAATTGCAGTTTCGCGCGCCAATTCGTACATGCGCCCGTTTTCGAGCGCAATTACCGCAGATGGCACCATCAGCATCAACAGGCGTTCGTCTTCGGCATCCAACCGACTTGAAACCTTGTTGCCGACCGACAAAACGCCGATCACCTTCGTACCCGAAAGCAGCGGCACGCATAAGATCGACTGCAATTGAGCTTTCCGAATTGCATTGGGATCAACGTGGGGATAATGGGTAATGTCGGTTACGAGTTGCTTTTTGCCTGTCAGGAACGTCGTTCCAGAGATCGAGTCCGAAAGTGATATTTGATAACCGACTTCCATGTCGAGCGGTTCTTCGCTGGAGAGCGCCGCAAGCACCAACCCATCCTTCTCTGGCAGGAAGAGCGCTCCCACGTCGGTCTGAGTTAAGCGACGTGCTTCGCAGGCGATAACTTGCAAAATCTCGCGGTATTCGAGGCTGCTGGTCAACGCCTGCTGCACCGTGACCAGTGTCTTGAGTTCGCGGGTGCGCTCATCAACGCGCTGCTCAATCAATTCGTGCGAGCGCTTCAACTCATCGAGCGCCGTTTGCAGCCGCTGGCGCGCTTCGATTTGCTCAGTCACGTCAGTGCAAACCAGCAGAATACCGCTGATAACCTCCGCGTCGAGCAGGGGCGTTGCGACGAAGTTCCAGTAGGTTGTGCTCGCTCCATGAGAAATGCGTACCGCTTGTTCATGCGCAGTCTCGCCATTGAGAACCGCTGTGAAAACGGGTTCCAAAATGGGCTTGATTTCGGGCAGCAGGTCGAAGTAGCCTGCGCCGGGATGAACCGAGTCCATCCGCGCAGGGGCATATTGTTCAAAATAATTCGTCCACGTTGAGTTAAATCGTTGTATACGGAAGGCCGGGTCAAGGATCACAATACCCATGACCATCTGATCGAAAAGTGCTTCTAACAGTTCGATGGCGTTGCGGCCTTCTTCGTAGAATTGATGGGCGATTTGCATGTGGACAAGCTCTGGCGGTTCGAAAAAAACGACCAATAATTGCTCATAGTAATATCTTGGCATACTGAGAAATTCTGCAATAGTGACAAAGATCATATTTCTCTCGCCGGGTAACTTGGTAAGCTGCCTGGCGCTGACGAGTTCCAGAACTCGTCAGATGAAGATGGAAAGCGTGCGTCGTCGCTCGACGTTTTGAGAAACAAATTTGTCTGATGGGGAATTGCTGACACCGCAGTGAAGCTCCGCTTGAGCTTCACTGCGGCTTGGTCGTTTTCTGATGATTACTCCGCTTGATGCGGAGCGCTTCGTTGAGGTGCAGAAAGTTATGGCGCGTGGCGGGCATGAGCAATAACCCGCCGATGGTGCGCGTACTCCAATAATCGACAATCGCCCATGCTGCGTCTAATACAGCGGCCTGTGCCCGAATTTGCTCCAGACGCGCGGGCTGCACGTTCCGCTTGAAATCCCCCGGTTTCAGCAGACAGACTAGCTCTTGCGTCCGGCGGCCAACGGCGGCGCGGTAGGCGCGCAGCGCTTCAAGGTCAATGGTTTCGCCGAGCGCAGCGATCTCGCTGCTCTGCATCGCGTTTCCGGTATGGCAAATTGGGCTGTTCGTCCGAGCTAACCAGTTCCCCTCAGTCAAAACCTGTGGGCAGCCCGCGACCAGCAGGTTCATCGTAACATCTTCGATGCGCGCCAAATGCCAGAAAATCCAGACGAGCGAATGCTCCATTGCCGCCGGAATCGAGCGCGCATCCTGTTCGCCCACGTCCTGCCAGATGTCGTCTTCAAATGACCACAGGCTGCGCCCCGACATCGCTGCCGAATGAACCGCCGCGTGCTGGCACAGAAACAGCTCGACCGCTTGTTGATGATCAAGCGGCTTGAGTAGTGCTTGTTGCAGTTCTCGCTGCTGGCGGTTCCAGGCTTGGTGATTTGGGTTCACTGACGACTCTCCTCTAGCTTTTCTCACCAAACGCTGGGGCGCTCTCAGCCGGTTGACTCGGACACTTGCGCACTCGGATTCACGCAGTTTCTGATCACCGCATCGACGTAGTTCTGATTCAGCATACGACTAACGGAGATGCGGTGATGCCCGTCAACGACGAAGTAATCCTGTCCGATATGCAGCAGCTCAACTGGCGGAAGGCCGGTTCCGTGAAGCATCATGGAAGCAATGCGAACCCAGCGGGTCTCCAGGCTGTCACTCAGTGGATAGAAATCGCAATCGAACTCCTGAACTCGGTTGAGAGTGCCGTTGATCTGGCGAATGGGCAGAGAACATGCCTGAGGCTCCATCTCGAACTGGATGGTGGCTCGATCTGCCTCACTCAGCGTTCTGAGCTGCCGTGCTCGTCCCATCAGCGCAGCAAGCATCTGGTGGGTGCTGGCGCGACGGCGCGCCTGATCAAACAGCGGTTTTGCCGCCGGATGAAAAATTGTTATCCCGGATGCACTTGGGTCGAACATGAATGGCGTTAACGGGGAGTAATTCATTTCCCAACCCCTCGCATTATAACTCGCTGATTATAAGGAAATAGCAAAAGCTCGCCGGAAGCGACCTGCTAGCGCAGGGTCTTTTCTATGGCAGTCGATGGAGCATAGGCTCCGTCATTTGACTAGGTACTAATCACTGATCAGCTTGAGCATCTGCATGTAGGGGCGAGGCACGAGGTGTCTAAAAAAATGCCAGTTATGGCTAACGATTTTGAGCGAAGCATTTGATCGTAGGGGCACGACATGTCGTGCCCCTACAAGGGAAAAATCGGTTCCTGCTGCGGCGTATCCATAATTCACGTTAAAAAATTCATTGTCAGCGACCGTACCTGTTGGAATAAGCGGTATTGTTCTCTGTCGGGGCGTTCCATGGAAACCCCGACCTTGTACCCGCCGTGACAATTTTCAGGTCGTAAGCAGGTTTTTAAACACCCTCGTGCCTCGCCCGAATGAACCATGACCCTCGATCCTCACCACTCCCCAGGGTCATCGCATCAAAATGCGATTGAAAGTCACACAGGGTCATCAGGAATCGTAGGGACGCGATGGATCGCGCCCGTTGCAGCGGACGGCATGAATGCCGTCCCTACGAAACCCCGTTCACCTTTTATGACCCAAACAGAAATTTGATGCGATGACCCTGCACCACTCCCGACTTTGCATTGGCAATTTTCCGCAAGACGTTTACACTCACGAATCGCCGCGCAATTTTTATTTCCTTCTAACACGCGCATGGTAAAAACAAGCGTATATCGTGACGCACGAGGGTAAGCCATGTCAGAGAATCAAACCAACGAACAACACGCTTTTAAGGCGGAAATTCAGCAGTTGCTCAATATCCTGATCCACTCGCTCTACACGGATCGAGAAATCTTTTTGCGTGAGCTGATCTCGAACGCATCGGACGCGCTTAATCGCCTTCAGTTCGAGCAGTTGACTAATCCCAACGTCGTCGATCCTGACGCGGAACTCTACATCGAGGTCAAGCCGGACGATGCCGCTGCCACGCTGACCATCAGCGACACTGGGATCGGCATGACGCGCGACGACCTGATCAACAATCTCGGCACGATTGCGCACAGCGGCGCGAAAGCCTTCGTTGAGGCGCTCAAGCAGAAGCAGGCCGAGGGCGCGACGGCACAGGAGTTGATCGGGCAGTTCGGTGTCGGCTTCTACTCGGTCTTTATGGTCGCGGACAAGGTGCGCGTGGTCACGCGCTCGGCTGATCCCAATGAACGCGCCTGGGCGTGGGAATCGACCGGGACGGACAGCTACACCATCGAACCCGCCGAGAAGGACACGCGCGGCACTGACGTGATCATCTCGCTCAAGGAGGACGCGCAGGACTTCCTGCAAACGTGGACGCTTCAGGATGCTATCCGCCGCCACTCCGACTACATCGCTTTCCCGATCTACGTCGGCGAGAGCGAGGAAGCGGTCAACAAGCAGACGGCCATCTGGCGCCAAGACCCCAAAGAAGTCACCGACGAGCAGTACAACGACTTCTACAAGATGATGACGCTCGACTTCGAGAACCCGCTCTACCGCATCCACATGCGCGCCGACGTGCCGCTGCAATTCTACGCGCTGCTCTACCTCCCCAGCAGCACTGAACGTACTGCCTTCAGTCTGCGCCGCGAACCCGGCTTGAAGCTCTATGCGCGCAAGGTGCTGATCCAGGAGTACACGACCGATCTGCTGCCGGAATATCTGGCGTTTGTGCAGGGCGTGGTCGATAGCGAGGATTTGCCGCTCAACGTCAGCCGCGAGAGCGTGCAGGCCAACCGCGTCATGGCGACCCTGAAAAAGACGCTCACCAACAAAATCCTGAGCGAACTCAAGCGGCTCGCCAAGAACAAGCCGGATGAATATCACAAAATCTTCCAGCAGTTCGGGCGTGCCATCAAGCAGGGTGTGGTCATCGCTCCCGCCGATAAGTCGGATCTCGAACCGCTGCTGATGTTCCCCAGCACCAAATCGACCAACGCGGACGAGTGGACGACCCTGGCCGATTACGTCAGCCGCTTCGTCGCCAACCAGAGCGACATTTATTACGTGATCGGCGAGGACTTCGCCAGCGCCAGCCGCAGCCCACACCTTGACAGCTTCCGCCAGCGCGGAATCGAAGTGCTTTACTTCACCGATCCGGTCGATCCGGTTATGCTGATGGGCCTGCACGAGTTCGATGGTCACAAGCTGCGCAGCGCCGACGAAGCCGACATCGATCTCAGCGATGTCGGGGAACTGCGGGAAGAAGAGAAGGCCGAACAGGAAGCGCCGCTCTCTGAAGGCGATTTCGGATCGCTGCGCCAGCGTTTCGCGGACGTGCTGGGCGAGCGGGTGGTCGAAGTGCGCGCGAGCAAAAATCTGGTGGGCAGTCCGGCGCGCCTCGTCAGCAAGGACAGCGACCCGCAGCGCAATATGTTCCGCATCAATCGGCTGATGGATCGGGAGTACGATTTACCTGTCAAAATTCTGGAACTCAACCCACGTCACCCACTGCTGCACAATCTGAGCGGTATGATCGCCCACGATCCGCAAAATGCGCTGATCGACCCGGTGATCGAGCAGGTGTTTGAGACAGCGCTGCTTCAGGATGGCATCCATCCTGATCCGGCGGCGATGGCGAGTCGGTTGTATACGCTAATGCAGGCGGCGACTCGCGGCGGCGCTGCACCGGAAGTCAAAGGCGAGGAATAGGGAAAAATTGAGGCGGTGCCTGACCGATTCCGTACTCGGCTGGACACTGCCTCAGTGAAGTAAGCGGTCGTTTACTCGGCGGCGGTCGCTAACACGTAAGCAACCATGTCTTCGAGTGTGCGCAACTGCGCCAGCGCGCAGGCTTTGTCAATTACCTTCGGATCAAGCTCGCTTTCCAGCGTCGAGAACAGGACTTCGGCGTCTTCGAGCGTTTCGACGCGCATCGGATATTGCAGCGCCAGCACGAGAATCTCGGCAGCGTAATCCTTGTCATTCTGATAGAGGGCTATCCGCGCCACCTCGACCAGAATGTCGAGGACTTTCGGCGTCAGCTCGGCTTCCATCGCCGATTGAAGTTCAGAAAACAGCGTGTTGTTCATCATGGCCTGCTTAACCAGAACCAAAGCGATATTTAAGTTTTATCACAGAATTCATGAGAAAGGATAATTTTTTCATGAATATTTGGGAACTTTCTGACCGAACGCAAATGATTCGCGTAAAGATTACGCTCACATACGTGATTACATTTTTTATTGAACTACTGCCTCAATGAATGGACAACAAAAAATCCGGCGC
>DASZXN010000442.1:0-3424 GCA_035545875.1 Phototrophicaceae bacterium | reverse complement strand
CGAAGCTCAGTGGTTCCGCAGCACAACGTTTGGCGACGCCAAAGATCGCGTGCTGGTCAAGTCGAACGGCGAGCCGACCTACACGCTGCCCGACATCGCCTATCACATGAACAAACTGGATCGCGGCTTCGATTTGGCGGTCAACGTGCTTGGCTCGGATCACTATACTCAAGCGCAGGTGGTTCGGTTCGGCCTAAGGGCGATGGGATATGACACCGCCAAAATCCACGTGATCCTGAATCAGTTGGTGCGTACCGTCCGCGATGGCAAGGAAGTGCGCATGAGTACCCGGCGCGGCGTTTTCGACACGCTCGACGCGCTGATCGACGAGACGAGCGCTGACGCGGTGCGCTATATGCTGCTCGCGCGCAGCGCCGATTCGCAGTTGAACTTCGACCTCGACCTTGCCGTCAAGCAGAGCAACGAGAACCCGGTCTATTACATCCAGTACGCGCACGTCCGCTGCGCGGGGATTTTCCGGGAAGCGGCGGCGCGCGGCGTCAGCGACGACAGCGCTGACCTGAGTCTGCTCGGAGAGTCGGAACTCACTTTCCTGCGTAAAGCGCTCGAACTGAGCGAGGTGATCGAAACGTCGGCGCGCACCTTCGAACCGCATCGCATCGCCTTCTACGCGCTCGAACTGGCGAACGTCTTTCATCCGATTTTCGACAATGTGCGCGTGCTGCACGGCGACGTTCCGCCCGAATTGGCGAAAGCGCGTTTGCGCTTCTTCCGTGCCGCGCAAATCACCTTCAAGCGCGTGCTGACGCTCATGGGCATGACCGCGCCCGACGTGATGTAGTTATCTACGACGATGTTCGTAGGGGCGAGGCATGCCTCGCCCCTCCACAAACCTACCTGGAGCAAGGGGGAACGCAACATGGGACTTAAGCCCGATCACTGGATTCGGCAGATGGCGCTCGAACACGGCATGATCGAACCGTTCACGGAAACGCTCAAGCGCGACGGTGTAATCTCCTATGGCCTCTCCTCCTACGGCTACGATCTGCGTATCGCCAACGAGTTCAAGGTCTTTACGAACGTCTATTCAGCGGTGGTCGATCCGAAAAACTTCTCGACGGCCTCGTTCGTGGACATCGTGACCGACGACGTGTGCGTGATCCCGCCGAACTCGTTCGCGCTTGCCCGCTCGGTCGAGTATTTCCGTATCCCGCGCAAGGTATTGTGCATCTGCCTCGGCAAATCGACCTACGCCCGCGCTGGAATTGTCGTCAACGTGACGCCGTTCGAGCCGACGTGGGAAGGCTACGTCACCATCGAAATCAGCAACACAACGCCCCTGCCGGCCAAGATTTACGCCAACGAGGGGATCGCGCAGGTTTTGTTCCTCGAAGCTGACGAGGAATGTGAAGTCTCCTATGCGGATCGCAAAGGCAAATATCAGGGGCAAGTGGGAGTCACGCCGCCCAAGCTGTAAAGGCGCGTCTCATGTCGAAGCCAATGGAACGTGAGCAAGCCCGTCAACTGCGCAGCGAGGGCATGTCGGTCAAGGACATTGCCAAACAGCTTGGTATCGCCAAAAGCTCGGTCAGCCTTTGGGTGCGCGAGATTGAACTCAGCGCCGAGCAAAAACTCGTCCTCAAAAACAAGCATCCGAATTACGATGCCGCTGTTAAAGGCAGCAATACAAATCATCATAAGGCACTCCAGCAGCGAATCGCCTATCAGCAGGAAGGCCGCGCCAAAGCGCGCGAAAGCGATCCGCTCCATCTGGCTGGATGTATGCTCTATTGGGCAGAAGGCGCAAAAACTCGAAATTCAGTTCAGCTTGTCAACTCAGACCCGGATATGATGCGAGTTTTTATCCGCTTTCTGCGGCAGTCGCTGCATGTTCCTGATGAGCAGATGAATATCCGCGCCATTTGCTACACCAACAATGGGGTTTCGGTCGAGGAGATCGAAACCTATTGGCTCAACCTGCTTGAACTCCCAGCGCATTGTCTGCGTAGAACGACGGTCAATGTACAACCCGCGAGCAGCAGACAGCGTGGACGGAAGCTGATTTATGGTGTTTGCGTACTTTCTGTTTATCGCGTGCGGATAGCGCAACGTATCTTTGGCGCAATTCAGGAATATATCGGCATTGATAAGCCAGAGTGGGTGTTATAAAATCCAATGATGCGGGCGTATAGCTCAATTGGCAGAGCGCGGTCCTTACAAGACCGATGTTATAGGTTCAAGTCCTATTACGCCCATATTAATTTCAGACCAACAAAGCCTACTCTCTCGGTCGTTCCTCGCTTATCCGTTCTGTATATTCCTCAAATATGCTAAATTGTCAGAATTCCTCATCATTTGCGTTTGCGCATTTGCCGTAGTTTATGCTTTAATTACGCTAGGTTCGTGAACTGTTTAAAACCCGTAATTCGGTTACCCGGGAAACAAATATGCTGACGCGCACCGAGACAAATCCTTTAATCCTGATCGTCGAAGATGACAATGACACGGCTGATTTCGTCACCGAACTGCTGCAAACCTCTGGGTACAGCGCTGTCATCGCCGACACAGGCGAAGTCGCACTCTCTGAAATCAGCAATGCGCAGCCCGACCTCGTGCTGCTGGATATGAATTTACCAGATATGAACGGCCTCGATTTACTGCGCCAGGTACGCGCCAGTTCGCTGCTGCCGATGATCGTCCTGAGCGGCGCATCGCACGAGCGCACCAAAGTCGTCGCGCTCGAAGAAGGCGCGGACGATTACGTGGTCAAGCCCTTTTCGCCGGAGGAACTGATCGCGCGCGTCCATGCCCTGCTGCGCCGCGTGGTCGAGTGGACGCCCCCCGCCGAAACGCGCCTGCGCGTCCGCCATCTGGAACTTGACATGGCGCGGCGACAGGTGAGCATTCGCGGCAAGAAGCTGCATCTCACCCCGGTCGAATATGGGATTCTGGTCACCCTGATGCGCAGCGCGGGTCAGGTAATCACCCATGACGAACTGCTGCGCACCGTCTGGGGCGAAAAATACGAGGGTGACTATTCGGTGCTGCGCGTCAATATCTCGCGCCTGCGCCAGAAGCTCGAAGAAAACCCGCGCTACCCGACCTACATCGTCACTGCGCCGGGACAAGGCTACTACATGCCCACCCGACGACCCTAGCGGTTCCGCTCGTCAACCGGGTAGGTAGGTTCAATCGAGTATGCGTCTCCGAATATTCCTGATGTTGCTGGGAGCTGTGCTGGTGGTTGCGACGTTCACGTTCCCCGTCTGGCAGCCAGTCTTGCAGAATCGCGGCGCGGCTCCGGTCGCTGCGTTCCCCGGTCTCGCGGCACAGCTTCAGAAGAACTTTCTCTCACTCCCGCAGGAGCAGCAGCGTGCCTTTCTCGCCTACGATCAGCAAGCACCGGACAAGGCGCTGGCGATGCTGATCGCCGCGCTCGGCCCGCGCGTCGCCCTTTCGACCG
>DASZXN010000441.1:0-2397 GCA_035545875.1 Phototrophicaceae bacterium | reverse complement strand
CCCGGATGCGCCCGCACCCGGCCCGGTCTTGTCGATCACGACAATATCTGCGCCCGATCCCTTGCCACGCGCCTTGAGTTCTTTTACCAGATGCCATGCGGTACTGAGTCCGTGCATCCCCGCGCCAATCACCACATATTTCTTGAAGCTCGGTAAGCTCACCATAACGTTGCTGTCCTCAGGGTCTTCAAACCATCTTCGCTCAAAGCGACGCCGCCAAATTCCTGCATGGCGTCGAACACAATGCCCCACACGTAAGCCGCCAGCGACCGATCCACAATCAAGGCATAACTCGGAGTTGCATCGTCAATATCCGCGCGAATGATCAGCGTCCGCACTTTGGCGAGACTCGTCTGTGCTGCGTGCAGATTCGGGAACTGCGCATCGCTGAAATCCAGCCCGCAAACTTTCGCCAATACCCGCGCTGACTGCTTGCCAACTAATAACATGGTGCTGCGTCCGTGTGTGATGTCAGTGAATGTCACTGGCAGAAATAAATCCGATTCAGTCCGGCGCTTGATGTCCTTGATTTCTTCGTTCCACTGATTTAACGCTGCCTGTCCATCCTGCGTTAGCAAGACAAACTCATCACGCCGCAATTGCACGAGCAAGCCGTTCGGTGTAGCGCTCACATCGCCGACCTTCACCGAACCATTTTCGGCGCCACGAACGTGCAGCAGAGTCCGTCCAGTAATCTCGCCTAGCGCCACGCGCGTTGCAGCGTCGAAAACACCGTTTCTTTCAATCCCGGTCAGCGGCGACTCAATCGGCAAATCTGCAAGTGTCGAAAGCACCGTCATTACTGTAAGTCCTTATCAAATAAAGCATCACCAGACAAGCGTTCTCCGGTCGGGTCAGAGCCGACTTCAGTCGGCTTCCCGACCGAACCGCTAGCCGGGGGTTTTGAACCCCCGGCGGCAAAAACGCGGCGCGCCTTCACGAATTCAACCTCGCGCCGTCAGGATCGTAGAAGGGCGTACTAATCACCCGCCCCGACTTCAGTTCCCCTTTGACCCGCACCGTGAATGCCTGCCCGACCTCGCTCATCTCAATCGGCAGCCAGCACAGGCCGATGATCTTGTTGAGCGTCGGGCTGAAGCGCACACTGGTGATCCGTCCGAGAATTTCCAAGCCGAGCGCGCCTTTCCCCGGCTTGACAATCTGACAGCCTTCTTCGGGCAGTTCGTCCATCTCGAAGCCGACCAGCCGATTTTTCAGGCCATTCTGCTGGATAAATTCGAGCTGCACTTTGCCGATGAAGTCGTCCTTATCCAGCTTGACCAGCCCTTCCAACCCCGCTTCGAGCGGATTGGTCAGGCCGTCGGTATCCTGCGTGACGATGAGGTGGCCTTTTTCCAACCGCATGATGCGCTGCGCCTCGACGCCGAACGGCGTAATGCCGAACGTGCGCCCCGCGTCCATCAGCGTTTCCCAGACGTGCAAGCCGTACCCGCTCGGCACGTGGATTTCGTAGCCCAGTTCACCCGTGAAGCCGACCCGCAGCAGCAGCGCCGGAACACCTGCCACTTTGCCCTCACGGGCGTGCATGTACGGGAAGGCCGCGTTGCTCAGGTCGATGCCTTCGGTGACTTTTTCCAGCACGTCGCGGGCATTCGGCCCGGTCAGGTTCATGGCGACTCGCAATTCCGTCGCGTCGAGCAGATGCACGTCGAGGTTCCAGCCCGTTTGCAGGAACGACTCAATCCATTCGTAGACCGCCGTTGCCCCACTGGAAGTCGCCGTCATGTAGAAGAAGTCGTCGCTCAGGCGGGCGGTCACGCCATCGTCCATGATCACGCCCTCTTGGTTAAGCATCACGCCGTAGCGCACCCGCCCCACGCCGAGCTTCATCCAGCGGTTGACGTACAGCCGCTCCAGCGCCGTCGGCACGTCCTTCCCGGTCAGGTGGAACTTGCCGAGCGTGCTGATGTCAATGATGCCGACGCCGTTGCGCGTCGCCCGCACTTCGGCCAGCGGATCGCCGTAATGTTCCGGGCGCTTCCACGTACCCGCGTTCATCATCTTCGCCCCGCGCTTGACGTGCCACTCGTGCAGCGCCGTCACCCGCACGGGATTCATGCTCCGTCCGGCCAGCGCGCCCATCGTCACCGGGCGTACCGGAGGCCGCGAAGTCGTCGTGCCCGTCTCGGCATACGTTTGCTGGTTGTAGTGCGCGCATAACAGCATCGTCGCCACGCTGCACATCTTCCCCTGGCACGGCCCGGTACTGATCGTGCTGTAGCGTTTGAGCAGTTCCATGCTCGTGAAGCCCTCGTCAATCGACTGCTTCACGTTCTCGCGTGTCACGTCCTCACACAAACAGACCATCTCATGACGGCTGGCTTTGGCAGGAACAGACACGGTTGTCCACGCGACTCGCTGCGCTCGTTGTGCGCT